>JAENWU010000206.1 GCA_016649905.1 Thermoleophilia bacterium | reverse complement strand
CCTGATCCCCGGCGCCCGGGTCGAGGGCACCATCAGCTACCACGGCCAGGACATCTACGCCCGGGACGTCGACCCGATCGAGGTCCGGCGCCGGATCGGCATGGTGTTCCAGAAGCCCAACCCGTTCCCCAAGTCGATCTACGACAACGTCGCCTACGGCCCGAAGATCGCCAGGGTGAAGGGGAACATGGACGACATCGTGGAGAAGGCGCTCCGCGGCGCTGCCCTCTGGGACGAGGTGAAGGACCGCCTCAAGGCCTCGGGCCTCAGCCTCTCCGGCGGCCAGCAGCAGCGGCTCTGCATCGCCCGCTCGCTCGCCGTCCAGCCGGAGGTGCTGCTGCTCGACGAGCCCTGCTCGGCGCTCGACCCGCTCTCGACCCAGACGATCGAGGAAACGATCGTCTCCCTGCGCAGCGAGGTCGCGATCGTGATCGTCACCCACAACCTCCAGCAGGCCCAGCGGGTCGCCGACCACGTCGCCTTCATGTACCTCGGCGACCTGATCGAGTACGGCGAGGTCGAGCAGGTCTTCAACTCGCCGGTCGCCGAGCGCACCCGCGAGTACGTCAGCGGCGGCTTCGGATGAGGCCCCGCCCGCTGCTCGCCGGCGGCCTGGCGCTGGTCGCGCTCGCCTCGCTGACCGCCTGCCAATCGACCCAGAGCCACAGCGCCCAACTCGAAGACGAAGGCTCGAAAGTGCTGCTCGACAGCAGCGGCCTGAAAGTGACCAAAGCCAACCCCGATGTCAAGGTCCTCTCGACGACGCTGCTGAGCGAATCGGAAGCCAGCGCCGTCGTCGTCGAGGTCCACAACGATTCCAACGTCAACCTGGTCGACGTCCCGATCGCCCTCGACGTGCTCGACGCCAAGGGGCGCAGCGTCTACCGCAACGACGCCCCGGGGCTCGAGCAGGCCCTGGTCGCGATCCCCTACATCCCCGCCGGCGCCGACGCGCTCTGGATCAACGACCAGATCCTCGCCAGCGGCAAACCGGCGACTGCGAAGGTCAAAGTCGGCGTCTCGCCCAACAGCTTCTCCGGCGAGCTGCCCGAGATCGAAGTCTCCGCGCCCGAGATCGAAGCCGGGCGGATCGCCAGCGGCCAGGTCGTCAACCGCACCGGCAAGGACCAGAACCGACTGCTGCTCTACGCCGTGGCGCGGCGGGGCAACGAGATCGTCGCCGCCGGCCGCGGCGCCTTCGAACACCTCAAACCCGACACCAAAGAGCTGCCCTACCACGTCTATTTCGTCGGTGACCCGAGCGGCGCCAAGGTGACGATCACCCAGTACCCGACGCTGCACGAAACGGAGCAGGGCGGTGCCTGAGGAGCAGCTGCCAAACCTGGGCCGGCCGGGGGAGCCCTGCGAGGAGTGCGGCTCGCCGCTGGCCGCCGATCAGCGCTACTGCCTGGAGTGCGGCCACCGCCGCGGGGCGCCGCGGGTCGACTACCGGGCCGAGATGGCGCGTGAGGCCGACGGGCCGGGGCCGCAGGGCCAGCCAACCTCGCCGCAGCCCGCCGACGCCGAGGAGAAGGAGCCGCCGAAGGGCGGTCGTGAACGCGACTACGCACCGTTGGCGGCGGTCGGCGGTATCGCCGTGCTCGGCCTGATGCTGCTGGTCGGTGTCCTGATCGGCAAGGGCAACTCGACCGCGAGCGCGCCAGCGACGCCCCAGGTGGTGCGGGTGACCGGCGCAGGCGAAAGCGAAAGCGAACAGACCACGGGTGGCGGCGACGGCGGCGGCACGACGAAAAAGAGCGCCGCTTCAGGCAAGAAAAAGCAGCAGGGTGGTTCCGGTGGCGGCAAGGACAAAGAAGTCGTCGAGGCAAGCACCAACGAACTCGAAGAACTGGAAAACGAAAGCGGCGAAGACGCGGCGAAAAAAGCGCTCGAACTGCCGAACAAAATCGCTACGCCGGGAAAGCCGCCGCCGATCGACAAATCGGAGCCGCCGGGCGGCGGCGAAGGCGGGGGGATAACGATCAAGTGAGCTCCGACCTGGAACGACGCCGCGACCGCCTCGCCCGCCAGCTCGTCGACCTGCAGTGGGACCTCGGCGGCCTCGCCTACGAGATGGCGACCCGCGACCACTACCGGCTCGACGTCCTCAACCGGCAGGCGGCGAAGTTGCAGCAGGTCGATGCCGAGCTGGCCGAGGTCGAGCGGATGCTGAAGCTGGGCCAGGCCGCCGCCGCCGGCGCCTGCCCCAGTTGCGGCGCCCTCTACGCGCAGGGCGCGGTCTTCTGCTGGCAGTGCGGCCACGACCTGATG
>JAENWU010000208.1 GCA_016649905.1 Thermoleophilia bacterium | reverse complement strand
GATCACCGTGGTCAGCCGTTCGAACTCCCCGAGAATCAGATCGAGCCCCTCGAAGGAGCAATCCTCGATCTCCAGCGGCAGGTCGGCGATTGCGTCGTAGCCGGCCATCGGGAAAACCTAGATGATCGATTGGGCCGGCCGGAAGACCTGGGCTACCGGCTGACGCGCAGCGTCTTCAGCTCGCGATCGGAGCCGCCGCGCACGTAGCCGCCGTGGGCGACACTGGCGCGGATGTAGTCGAGCGTCTCCGCGGTCAGTCGCTCGCCGGGGAGAACGTTGGGAATCCCGGGCGGGTAGGCGGCCAGGCCCTCGGCGGCGATTCGGCCGGCGGCGGCGTCGAAGGGGATCACCTCCTGCGGGCCGAGGAAGGCCTCGCGCGGGGTCAGGACCAACTCGCCCCATGGCGGCGGCGGGGCCAGCTTCGCCTCCGGCGCGCCCGGCTCCGCCTGGAGTTCGCCGACGGCCTCGCGCAGCGCTGCGACCAGGCGCTCGCCCGCGGCCGCCGCCGCCTCGCCGAGGCCGAAGATCGCGACGACGATGTTCTCGGAGTAGAGCTCGAGGTCGATCCCGTGCGAGTAGAAGATCGCCCGCGCCAGCTTGTAGCCGGTCGAGCCGGTGCCGCGGACGTCGATCGAGAGCCGCAGCGGGTCCCAGCCGGCGATTCCCGGCTGACCGACCAGCGCCGCGTCGAGCACCGCCAGGCCCGGGATCGCCACCACCGCCTCGCGGGTCGCGGCCACCGCGCTGAGCGTCTCCTCCAGCAGCTCGGCGCCGTGGACCGCTGCCTGGCGGCGGGCGGCGTCGAGTGAGCCGGTCAGCAGGCCGCTGGGGCTGGTCGTTTCGACCAGGCTGACGCAGCGGTCGACCACGGCCGGGTCGATGCGGCCGCCGTGGCCGAGGTGGAGCATCGCCGCCTGGGTCAGGCTGCCGACGATCTTGTGGGTCGAGGAGGTGACGAGGTCGGCGCCGCTGGCCAGCGCGTCGGCCGGCAGCGCCGGGCTGAAGTGCAGGTGCGCGCCCCAGGCCTCGTCGACGACCAGCGGCACGCCGCGCTCGTGGGCGACCTCGGCGAGGGCGGCGACGTCGGCGCAGGCTCCGAAGTAGGTGGGGGAGACGACCATCGCCGCCACCGCTCCCGGCGTCGCCTCGAGGCCGGCGGCCAGCGACTCGGGGGTCAGCCCGTGGGCGATCCCCAGCTCTGGGTCGAGCTCGGGGGCGACGAAGGTCGGGCGCATGCCGCTGAGGACGAGGCCGTCGATCACCGACGAGTGGACGTTGCGCTGGACGACGACGCGGTTGCCGCCGTGCGCGAGCGCCAGGCAGGCGCTGTGGTTGCCCTGCGAGGCGCCGTTCATCAGGAACCAGGTTCTGGACGCCCCCCAAGCTGCGGCGGCGAGCAGCTGCGCCTGCTGGAACGGCGTCGGTTCGGGGCCGATGTCGACCCCCTCGGTGACCGAGGGGATGTCGTTGCGCAGGCCCGCCTCGCCGACCAGCTCGCGCATCGCCGGGTCGGCGCCGGCGCCACCCTTGTGGCCGGGGACCTGGAAGCGGCCGGGCTCGCGCGCCGCGTAGGCGAGCAGGGCGTCGACGAACGGAGTCGAGTCCTGGCCTGGATCGGGCATCGGGCCGAGTCTACGCCGCCGCGACCGCGCTTCCGGGAGACTGCGAGGGCGATGGAGCACACGAGACTCGGCTACTGGCTGGCGGAGGCTGGGGCGGTGGAACCGGCCCCCGCGCTGGGCGAGCGGATCGAGGCCGACGTGCTCGTTGTCGGCGGCGGCTACAGCGGTCTCTGGAGCGCCTGGTACGCGAAGCAGCTCGAGCCCGAGGCCCGCGTCGTCCTGCTCGAGGCGGAGCTCTGCGGGCAGGGCCCGAGCGGCCGCAACGGCGGCTTCTGCAACGCGATGTGGTACTCGCTTCCCCCGCTGCGCGAGCGCTGGGGCGCCGAGCCGGCGCTGGCTGTTGCCCGCGCCGCCGAGGCGGCCGTCGAGCGGATCGGCGGCTTCTGCGCCGAGCACGAGGTCGACGCCTGGTTCCGCCCGGCCGACTACCTGCACGTCTCCACCGCCGCCGCCCACGACGGTCTCTGGGACGAGGCGGTCGCGACCTGCCGCGAGCTCGGCGTGCCGGGCGCGGTGCGGGCGCTCTCCGTCGCCGAGGTCGCCGCCGTC
>JAENWU010000156.1 GCA_016649905.1 Thermoleophilia bacterium | reverse complement strand
TCAAGGGCGGCTCCTACTTCCCGCTGACCGTGAAGAAACATCTGCGTGCGCAGGAGGTTGCGGAGCAGAACAACCTTCCGTGCATCTACCTCGTCGACTCGGGCGGCGCGTTCCTGCCACTGCAGGCGGATGTGTTTCCCGATCGCGACCACTTCGGCCGGATCTTCTTCAACCAGGCCAACATGTCGGCCCGCGCGATCCCCCAGATCGCCGCGGTGATGGGCTCCTGCACCGCCGGTGGCGCCTACGTGCCGGCGATGAGCGACGAGACCGTGATCGTCCGCGAACAGGGGACGATCTTCCTCGGCGGCCCGCCGCTGGTGAAGGCCGCGACCGGTCAGGACGTGACTGCCGAGGAGCTCGGCGGCGGCGAGCTGCACGCCCGTACCTCCGGCGTCGTCGACCACCTCGCCGCCGACGACGCCGACGCCCTGCGCACCGTCCGCTCGATCGTCGCGACGCTGCCGGAGAAGCCGGCGCCGCCTTGGGCCCGCGCCGCCGCCGAGGAGCCCGCGGTCGACCCCGCGACCCTCTACGGCGCCGTCCCCACCGACAGCCGCACCCCGTATGACCCGCGCGAGATCCTCGTCCGCCTGCTCGACGGCAGCCGCCTGCACGAGTTCAAGCCCGAGTACGGGACGACGCTCGTCACCGGCTTTGGCCACGTCCACGGGCACCCGGTCGGGGTTGTCGCCAACCACGGCATCCTCTTCAGCGAGAGCGCCCTCAAGGCGGCCCACTTCATCGAGCTCTGCGACCGCCGCGGCGTGCCGCTGCTCTTCCTCCAGAACATCAGCGGCTTCATGGTCGGCCCCGAGTACGAGGCCGGCGGGATCGCCAAGGACGGCGCCAAGATGGTCGCCGCCGTCGCCACCGCGCGGGTGCCGAAGCTGACCGTCGTCGTCGGCGGCTCCTTCGGCGCCGGCAACTACGGGATGTGCGGGCGGGCCTACTCGCCGCGCTTCCTCTGGATGTGGCCGAACGCGCGGATCTCGGTGATGGGCGGCGAACAGGCGGCGATGGTGATGACCGAGGTCGGCCAGCCCGAGACCGGGGCGGAGCTGAAGGAGCAGTACGAGCGCCAGGGGCAGCCCTACTACTCGACGGCGCGGCTCTGGGACGACGGCGTGATCGACCCGCTCGACACCCGTCGCTACATCGGGCTGGCGCTGGGCGCCTGCGCCAACTCCTCGCTGGCGCCGACCGCGGCGCCGGTCTTCCGCATGTAGTCGTCGGCGAACTCGGGCGGGGCGATGTTGAGGTAGTGGCGGAAGGACCACTCGACGAAGCGCTTGGAGCCCATCAGCCGGATCGCCGGCCCGAGGATCCGCGGCGGGATCCGCGGGATCAACTTCTGCACCCGCAGCATCCACTTGAACTTCCACTCGTGGGAGTCGTTGAACTCGGCGTAGGCAGCGGCCGCCTGCTCGCGGCTCTGGCGCCCCTCGACGACGCCGCGCAGCTCGCGCCCGAGGGCGATCCCGAAGTAGAGCGCCGTCCTGATCCCCTCGGCGCTGAGCGGCAGGCAGTGCCCGGCCGAGTCGCCGGCGAAGAAGACGCCGCCCTCGGTCGCCTTGCGCAGCTTGTGGGGGATCCAGTTGCCCTGGTACTCGTTCGGCTCCTTGCCGAGCTCCTCGGTCAGCAGCACGGTGGTGTCCTTGACGTGGAACCGCGGGTCGAAGGAGCCGATTCCGATCCGCAGCTCGTCGCGGGCCGGGAACGACCAGCCGTAGCCGGCGGGGACGTAGCGGCGGTCGATCCAGATCTCCAGGTCCTCGGAAGCCCCGGCGGGGTGCACCTCGAGCCCGCGTGAGAGCGGTGCGTCAGGGGGCTGGTAGCCGTCGCCGGGCCCCAGTATGCGACGCCAGCCGAGCGCGTCGACGACCAGCGGCGCGGCGATCACGCCGCGGTCGGTCTCGATCGCGATCTCGCTTGGCGCTTTCCTCTCGCTATCCGAGAGAAAAGCGCCAACGGCGCGTCCGTTGACCTTGGCGGTCTCGAAGCGAGCGTCGCAGCCGTCCCAGAGCAGCTCGCACATCTCGCGGTAGTCGAAGGTCGAGAAGGTCCACGGCAGCTTGTAGCGGGCGTCGCCGTGGGGGGTGTGCATGACCAGCGTGTCGAAGCGCTGGCGCTCGCAATCCATCAATCCCAGCCGCCGCATCCACTCGGTCGGGATCCCGCAGGCGGAGGTCTGGCGCTCGCCGATCTCGTAGCGATCGATGATCATCACGTCCGCTCCGGAGCCCGATAACTCGCGCGCTATGACGAGTCCCGCGAAGCTCGCTCCGCAGATAAGGACGTCGTGGCTCGCGTCCAGCGGCGTGCGCTCGTCGCCGCGCTTGGTGGCTCGGACTGGCATCGCGGCCGATTCTGCCATTATTCGCCGCCGTGTCCGCGACCGAGACCCTGACCCCTGCGCCCAGTGCCACCCCAGTAGACGGCTCAAACGGCTTGCTGCTGCAAATCGACGGCAAGATCGTCCCCAATTACGCGGCGACGATGGTGTCCTTCGACGAGGGCGACGTCGTCAACGGCAAGGTCGTCCGGATCGACAAAGACGAGGTTCTCGTCGACATCGGCTACAAGGCCGAGGGGGTCATTCCCTCCAACGAGCTTTCGATCCGCAAGTCGGTCGACCCGGCTGAGGAGGTCGAACTGGGGGAGGAGGTCGACGCTCTCGTCCTCACCAAGGAGGACGCCGAGGGCCGTCTGATCCTTTCCAAGAAGCGCGCCCGCTTCGAGAAGGCCTGGCGCCGCATCGAGGTCGCCGCCGATTCCGGCGAACCGGTCGAAGGCAGCGTCATCGAGGTCGTCAAGGGCGGTCTCATCCTCGACCTCGGGGTGCGCGGCTTCCTGCCCGCCTCGCTGGTCGACATCCGCCGCGTCCACAACCTCGACGAGTTCATGGGCCAGACGCTCGAGTGCAAAGTGATCGAGCTCAACCGCTCTCGCAACAACGTCGTCCTCTCGCGCCGCGCGGTCCTCGAGGAGGAGCGCAAGGAGGTCCGCGAGCAGATCCTCGGCCGTCTCGAGCCCGGCCAGGTGGTCGAAGGCAAGATCTCCAACATCGTCGACTTCGGCGCCTTCGTCGACCTCGACGGGATCGACGGCCTGATCCACATTTCCGAGCTTTCCTGGAGCCACGTCAACCATCCCTCCGAAGTCGTCGCGATCGGCGACACGGTGCGGATCAAAGTGCTCGACATCGACCGCGACCGCCAGCGCATCTCCCTCGGTCTGAAGCAGACCCAGGAGGACCCCTGGCAGCGGGTCATCAGCACCCACCGCCCGGGCGACGTGCTCGAGGGTCAGGTCACCAAGGTCGTCGCCTTCGGCGCCTTCGTCGAAATCCTGCCTGGCGTCGAGGGCCTGGTCCACATCTCCGAGCTTGCCGACCACCACGTCGAGAACCCCTCCGAAGTGGTCGAGCCGGGCACCGCGCTCAACGTCAAGATCCTCGAGATCGACGAAGAGCGGCGCCGTCTCTCGCTCAGCATCAAGCGGGTCGAGGGGCAGAACATGCCGATGCAGGATCTGGCTGAGCAGCTTCAGGCCGCGGCGGGCGAGGATTCTGACGAGGGTTTAGACGTCGCAGCCGCGGGTCCTGTCGACGGTGAGGACACCTCGTCCTCGCAAGCTGCGGGCGAGGCGCCCTCCCCGACGCCACCTGCGGATGAGACGTCTGAGGCCCCGGTCGATGAGGTCGCCGAGGAGCCCCAGGTCGAGACGCCGGCAGACGAGCCCGTTGCCGAGGTCGCCGAGGAGCCTGCAGCCGAGGAGCCTGTTGCTGAGGTCGCTGAGGAGCCGGTTGCGGAGTCGAATGGCTCCGAAGAGGATGCCGGCGAGGAGCAGGAGGGTGAAACGGTCGCCGATCGGCCGGATTCCCCTGATGACGTCGACGAGGCGTCCGGCGAGGACTCCGAGTCCGAGTCCGAGGCTCCGGCCGACTCCTAAGTCGGCACGATGCCGCTAAAGATCGGTCTCACCGGCGGTATCGCGGCCGGTAAGTCCGAGGCCCTGGCCGCCTTTGGGCGCCTCGGGGCAGCCACTCTCTCCAGCGACGCGGTGGTCCACGAGCTGCTCGAATCCGAGCCGCTGCGGGGTCGCCTGGTTGAGCGCTGGGGTTCGGAGGTGGCGCCGGCCGAGGGCGTCGACCGCAAGCGGATCGGCGAGATCGTCTTCGCCGACCCCGAGCAGCTGGCCTGGCTGGAGTCGCAGATCCACCCGCTGGTCGCCGAGCGCATGGTCGAGTGGCTGACGAACCTGCCGGCTGAGACCGAGCTCGCCGTGGTCGAGGTGCCGCTGCTGTTCGAGGGCGGTCGTGAGGCGGTTTTCGACACCACCGTCGCGATCGTCACCGCGGACGAGGTGCGCCGCGAGCGGGCCGAGGCGCGTGGCCACGCCCTCGTCGACGAGCGTGAGGCGCGGCAGCTGCCGCAGGCGGAGAAGGCCGAGCGGGCAGACCACGTGGTAGTCAACGACGGCTCGGTCGAGCAGCTCGAGGCGGCGCTGTCCGCGCTGATCGACAGGCTGCGTCGATGAAGCGGACCACCCGGCGGCGGCTGGCCCTCGGGATCGGGGTCGTCGTGGCCGGGGTCGCGGTGGGAGCCGTGCTGGGGGCATTCAACCGGGTCGACGACGCGATCCAGGAGCTGACCCTGCCGCTGCGCCACGAGGACATCATCCGCCAACAGTCGGCCGAAAAGGGCGTCGATGCGGCGCTGATCGCCGCCGTCATCTACTCGGAGTCGAAGTTCGTCGATCAGACCTCGGGGGCCGAAGCGCGCGGCCTGATGCAGATCATTCCCGACGCGGCCGAACAGATCGCCAAGGAAAGCGGCGCCACCTCGTTCAAGCTCAAGGACCTCGGCGATCCCGAAATCAACATCCGCTACGGGACCTTCCTGCTGCGCGAACTGCTCGACCGCTACGACGGCGACGAGGCAGCGGCCCTCGCCGCCTACAACGCCGGCCCCGGCAACGCCGACGAGTGGGGCGGCGCCGACCTGACCGTCGAGGACATCGACTTCCCCGAAACCCGCGCCTACGTCGAAGAGGTGCTGGAGAAGCGCGAGGAGTACCGCCGCAAGTACGCCAAGGAGCTCGGATACCGGTGAACCGGGACGCTCCCAGGCCCCGCGTCGCCGCGCTGGCGCTCGCCGTCGGCATCGTCCTCGCCGACTCCTCGATCGTCGTCCTGGCGCTGCCGGAGATCTACCGCGAACTCGACACCAGCGTCGCCGGCGTCACCTGGGTGCTCGTCTCCTTCAACCTGGTGATGGCGCTGGCGGCGGTGCCGGCGGCGCTGGTCGCCCGCCGCGTCGGCCCGGGCCGGG
>JAENWU010000109.1 GCA_016649905.1 Thermoleophilia bacterium | reverse complement strand
GATGACCTCGTTGCGGATCTTCTCCGAGTCGGCGTCGAAGTCGAGCAGGATGCGCGCGGCCACGCCCTCGTTCTCGCGGACGAGGCCGAGCAGGATGTGCTCGGTGCCGATGTAGTTGTGGCCTAGCGACAGCGCCTCGCGCAGCGCAAGCTCGAGCACCTTCTTGGCGCGCGGCGTGAACGGGATCTGGCCGGAGGTGACCTCCTCGCCGGAGCCGACGATGCGGACGACCTGCGAGCGAACCCTTTCGACCGTGATGTCGAGAGACTCGAGGACGCGGGCAGCCAGGCCCTCCTCCTCGCGGAGCAGGCCGAGCAGGATGTGCTCGGTGCCGATGTAATTGTGCTTGAGAGTCCGGGCCTCCTCCTGCGCTAGGACGACGACCTGACGAGCTCGCTCAGTGAATCGCTCGAACAAATGAAACCTCTTCTTGGTCGAACCCGGTTGCCCGAGTTGGTACCGGCAGACACCCATCGTTATCGGAAGGCGCCCTTGTGTCTCTTAACTCTACCGAGAGCGTCAGTCCGGCTCGCTGTGCCGCTTTTTCGCTAGGAGCGGCAATTCAGGACCGCATTGCCGGAAATAGCAGCACTTCACGAATGTTGGCGGCTCCCACCAACATCATCACCAGGCGGTCGATGCCGAGGCCGACGCCGCCGGTGGGCGGCATCCCCTGTTCGAGCGCTTCGACGAAGACCTCGTCGTAGGGCTGTGCCTCGTCGTCGCCGCGGGCGATCTCGGCCGCCTGCTGCTCGAAGCGACGCCGCTGCTCATCCGGGTCGTTGAGCTCGCTGAAGGAGTTGGCGATCTCGACGCCGCCGGCGAAGGCCTCCCAGCGCTCGACCAGGCCCTCCTCGGAGCGGTGCGCCTTGGCGAAGGGCGAGAGCTCGGTCGGGTAGTCGAAGACGAAGGTGGGTTGGATCAGGCCCGGCTCGACGTCGCGTGAGAGCAGTCCGTCGACCAGCTTCCCCCAGCCCTCGCTGGGGTCGGGCTCGCCGCCGATCGCCCGCGCCAGCGCCTCGCGGCTGGGATGCTCGGCGATGTCGATGCCGGAGCGCTCGAGGATCGCCTCGCGCAGCGTGATCCGGCGCCAGGGCGGCGCGAAGTCGATCTCGACCTCGCCGCGCTTGACCACGGTGGTGCCGAGCACCCGCTCGGCGACCTCGGCGACCAGCAGCTCGAGGTCGTGGGCGGTCTTCTCGTAGTCGGAGTAGGCCTCGTACCACTCGAGCATCGTGAACTCGGGGTTGTGCTTGTGGGAGACGCCCTCGTTGCGGAAGTCCTTGCCGAGCTCGTAGACGCGGTCGATGCCGCCGACAACCAGGCGCTTGAGGTAGAGCTCGGTGGCGACCCGCAGGTAGAGGTCGCGGTCGAGCGTGTTGTGGTGGGTGACGAACGGGCGCGCCAGGGCGCCGCCGTAGAGCGGCTGCAGGACCGGGGTCTCGACCTCGATGTAGCCGTGTTCGTCGAGCCAGCGCCGGACCTCGCTGATCGTGCGGGCGCGAATCCTGAAGACGCGGCGGCTGTCCTCGTTGGCGATCAGGTCGAGCTCGCGGCGGCGGAAACGGGTCTCGGTGTCCTCGAGCCCGTGGTACTTGTCGGGTGGCGGCCGCAGGCTCTTGGAGAGCAGGCGCCAGCGGTCGATCGCCAGCGACAGCTCTCCCCCGCGCCGGGTCGCCATCGCCGTGCCCTCGACGCCGACGATGTCGCCGAGGTCGAGGTCGACCAGCAGCTCATAGGCCTCGGCGCCGAGCAGGTCCTCGCGCGCGTGCAGCTGGATCTGGCCGCTGCCGTCGCGGAGGTCGAGGAAGCAGGCCTTGCCGTGGCCACGGCGGGCGGCGATGCGGCCGGCGACGCGGTGGCGCGACTCGGTCTCGATCCCCGGCGCCAGCCCCTCGTGGGCGGCTCGCACCTCGGCGATGTCCTCACGCTGGGAGAACTCGTGCGGGAACGGCTCGATCCCCGCCTCCCTGATCCTCCCCAGCTTCTCCCGCCGGTCGCGGAGAACGTCGGAGAGTTTTGGCTCGTCGCTCGGCTCGCTCATCGCCGGGCGAGCCTACTGCCCGTCAGGCCTTCTCGATCTTGGTGATTTTAAGTTTTTTCTTCGGGCCGCGCGGGACCTCGACGGTGACGACGTCGTTGCGCTTGCGGCCGACCAGGGCTTTGCCGATCGGCGACTCGTTGGAGAGTTTGTGCTCGACCGGGTTGGCCTCGGTGGAGCCGACGATCTGGAATTTCTGCGAGTCGCCGGTTTTCTGGTCTTTGACGTGGACGATCGAGCCGAAGCCGACCTCGTCGGTGCCGAGCGCCTTCTCGTCGATGACCATCGCCCGCCGCAGCCGCTCTTCGAGCTGAGCGATCCGGCCCTCGAGCAGAGCCTGTTCGTTCTTGGCGTCGTCGTATTCGGCGTTCTCGGAAATGTCGCCGAATTCGCGCGCCTCCTTGATCCGAGCCGCCACCTCACGGCGTTTCGTGGTCGAGAGATGCTCGATCTCCTCTTTCAGTTTCTCGAGACCCTCGGGGGTGATGACCGCCTGGCGACTCACTTGACACGACCTCGCTTTTGGTTTTGTGGGACGCCCGCGAGGGCGACCCCCTGACCTAAAAAAACGCCCCGATGCGGCCACGTAATTCGCCGCACCTGGGCTAAGAGTCGCGGGATTATAGCGAGGGCGTAAGCCCGGCAATCAAGCCGTTCTTAGTAGCTCTCCAGGGTCCGAAAGCGACCCGATCAAATCCCTTGCCCGGTCGAGGTCGGCGCTGCGGTGTAGCTCGTCGATCAGGGCCGGTGGCGCCCCCAGGCGCTCGCTGTACCAGGGGTAGAACTTGCGCAGGTAGCGCTCGGCGCGTTCGCTGCCGAGGTGCTCCTCGGCGCGGTCGACCACCCAGAGCAGCTCGGCGACGATCTCCTGCCGCGAGGGCGGCTCGGTGCGGCGGCCGGTCAGTTCCTCGAAGACCCAGGGATTGCCGAGCGAGCCGCGAGCGATCATCACCGCGTCGGCGCCCGACTCCTCGTAGGCGCTGCGGGCCGCGGCGGCGCTGCTGAGGCCGCCGGAGACGATCACCGGCACCTCGACCCGCTCGACCAGTTCCCGCGTCAGCGCGTAGTCGGGGCTGCCCTTGTGGCCCTTGGTTGCCGCCCGCGGGTGGAAGCCGATCGCCGCCACCCCCGCCTCCTCGACCAGCCGCACCGCCAGCTCGAACCCGGAGCGATCGCCGGCCTCGATCCCCGAGCGCAGCTTCACCGTCACCGGCAGGCCGCTGCCCTCGGCGGCGCCGCGGGCCAGCGCCAACGCCAGCTCGGGGTCGCGCAGCAACTGGGCGCCGGCGCCGGTACGGCGAACCTTCGGCACCGGGCAGCCCATGTTGATGTCGATCAAATCGGCGCCGGCCGCGGCGGCGATTTCGGCGCCGGAGCGCATCACCTCGGCGTCGTGCCCGAAAAGCTGGACCGAGACCGGATGCTCGTCGGGATGGATCCGCATCAGGTCCCGCAGGGTGCGTTCGTTGCGGTAGTGCAGGGCGAAGCTCGAGACCATCTCCGAGACGGCGAGCCCAGCCCCGTGGCGTTTGGCCTGCAGGCGCACGAACCAGTTGCCGATCCCCGCCAGCGGCGCCAGCAGGACCCGGTTGGCGATCTCGATGCCGCCGATCTGGAAGGGGTCAGTCAGTGGTGCCGACGTTGCGCTCATGGATCAGCCGCAGTCCCTTCAGGGTGAGCATGTCGTCGACCTCGTCGATCGTCTCCGTGTAGGGCACGACCACCGAGGCGAGGCCGCCGGTGGCGAGCAGCCGCGGCTGCGGCAGTTCGGCTTCGATCCGGCGCACGAGGCCATCGATCAGCCCGGCGAAGCCGAAGACGAAGCCCGACTGGATCGCGGCGCGGCTGGAGCGACCGATCGCCGCCTCGGGCTCGCCGAGGTCGATGCGGGTGATGCGAGCCGCCCGGTCGATCAGCGCGGTCAGCGAGATCTCCAGGCCCGGGCCGATCGCGCCACCGAGGTATTCGCCGTTGGCGGACACCGCGTCGATGTTGATCCCGGTGCCGAAGTCGACGACGACGCAGGCCTCCTGGAAGCGCTCGTAGGCGGCGATCGAGTTGACGAGGCGGTCGGCGCCGACCTCCAGCGGGTTGTCGATCCGGATCGGCATCCCGGTCTTGACCCCCGGTCCGATCGTCAGGCAATCGGCCTCGAGGTAGCGCTCGGTCAGCCGCTCGTACTGGACGCCGAGCGGCGGCACCACCGAAGAGACACAAACCGCGTCGACGTCGCTGAGGGAGATCCCACAAAGCGAGAAAAGCCCGGCGATCCGCTCCGCCAGCTCGTCTCCGGTCGCCCCCGAGCGGGTCTGGAAGCGCCAGTGCTCGACCAGCTCCTCGCCTTCGAAGGCGCCGAGATGGGTCTGGGTGTTGCCGACGTCGACGGCGAGAAGCATTGAGCGATTATCGCTGGCTCGCAAGCTTCGCGCCCCCGCGGCCGACGTGCCGCCCCGTAGGGGTGGTGCGTCGGCTGACCATTGCATAGGATCGTGACATGAATGCTCACCTCTTCGTGATCCCCGCCTCGCACCCCAGCATCACCGTCGAGCTGATGCTCGACCACAAGGGGATCGCCTACAAGCGCACCGACCTCTTGCCGGTGATCTCCAAGGCCGTCCTCCGCGCCGCCGGTTTCCCCGGCGTCACCGTGCCGGCGCTGAAGATCGACGGCGCCAAGGTCCAGGGCTCGCGGCAAATCGCCCGCGAGCTCGAGCGACTGCGGCCCGAGCCACCCCTCTTCCCCTCCGATCCCGCCCAGCGCGCCGCGGTCGAGGAGGCCGAGCGCTTCGGCGACGAGGAGCTCCAGCATCCCGTCCGCCAGATCCTCTGGTGGTCGATCAAGCGCGACAAGACGCCGCTGCGCAGCTATTCCGAAGGCGCCAAGCTGGGCCTGCCGATCGGTTTGGCGATGAAAACCGCGGCGCCGATCGTTGCCCTCTCCGCCCGCTTCAACGAAGCCGACGATGAGCACGCCCGCAACGCCCTGGCGGCGCTGCCGGCGCTGCTTCAGCGGGTCGACGACTGGATCGGCGCCGGCGTGCTGAACGGCGAGACCCTCAACGCCGCCGACTTCCAAATTGCCACCAGCCTCGGCCTCGCCCTCACCCTGGACGACCTGCGCCCAGCCATCGAGAACCGGCCGGCGGGAGCGCTTGCCAAGCGCGTCGTCCCCGACTACCCCGGCCACACTCCGCCGATCCTGCCGCCGGCCTGGCTCGAGCCGCTGCGCGGCGGCGAGCCGGCCACGGCCTAGAGCGGTCCGAGCCGGTCGACCCGCTGTCCGGCGGGCAGCGCCACCAGCGCCTCGGCGAGGCTGGTGCCGTCTGGCAGGGTCAGCTCGGGATCGAGCTCGAGCAGCGGCGCCAGCACGAAGCGGCGGCTGGTGACCTCGGGGTGCGGCAGGGTCAGGCGGTCCGTCCGCAGCTCGATCTCGCCGAGCAGCAGCAGGTCGACGTCGAGCGGGCGCGGGCTGTGGCGTGGCAGGTCGAAGGCGCGGCCGCGCTCGGCCTCGACCGTCTTACAGGCGTCAAGCAGCGCCTCGGGCTCGAGCTCGGTCTCGATGCGGACCGCAGCATTGAGGAAGTCGGGCTGGTCGAGGATCTCGCCGACCGGCTCGGTGACGTAGAGCGAGGAGACGGCTTCGACCTCCACCCCCCGCTCGCCCAGCAACTCGATCGCCGCCCGCAGGTGGCCGGCGGAATCGCCGACGTTGGAGCCGAGGCCGAGGTACCCGCGCACGGCTACTCGGGCGACTCGCGGTCCTCGTCGGCGGTGCGTTCCTGGGTGACCTCCACCGCGACCTCTTGGATCGCCAGCGGCAGCGGCGGCTCGGGCTTGGCCGCCCGCACCCGCACCGATTCACAACCGTAGCGCTCCATCAGCCGCTCGCCGATTACCTGCGAGAGGCGCTCCAGGGTCCGGTAGCTGCGCTCGGTTGCCGCCAGGGCGACGATGTCGCAGACCTGGGCGTAGTCGACGGTGTCCTCCAGACGGTCCGTCAACACCGCGTCGCAGTCGGGTACGTCGAAGGAGATGTCGAACTCGAGCCGCTGGCCGACCTCCTGCTCGGCGTCGGAGACACCGTGGTGGGTGTAGATCGAGAGGCCGCGCAGCTCGACTTCGGCGCTCGACTCGATCCCGCTCTCGTGCTCGCGTCCCTCCATGCCTGCAACGTATCGCCTCCGGTGGGAGCTCAGGAGCCATGGGTCGGCAGCGAACCCCGGTGTCAATGATTGACTCCCGCCAATTGTTTAGATTTCCCCGATCGAAGACTCGGTGAAAACGGCGCGCCTGGGCAGCTTGCTCGTCGCCGGCTCGCTCGCGGGCCTCTGGGCGGCGGGCGCGCTGGCCCTCGACTGGCCCGACGACACGATCGTGATCCTCGGGGCCGTCACCTTGCTGGCGGCGATCGCTTGCGGCTACTACGCCGGGCGCCACGCGCGACAGGCAGGGCGAAGCAGGGCTCGGATCGGGTGGCGGGGGATGAGCCGCCGCAGTCGCGTCGACGTCACCGCGGGCATCTGTGCCTTCGTCGTCTTCGTCGGCGCGGCGACCGCGCTGATGCTGCAGCCCCTTCCCTCCGCCTCGACCGAGCTCGAGACCGAGCTGGAAAAGACGACTGTCACGACCGAAGTCGGCTCGGTGGAACCGGCCAAACCCGGCGAGCCGATTGCGACCACGGGTGACAAAGAAGTCGTCGAAGAAGAACGGAAAGTCGATCCGTCCGACGACTCGTTGCTGGGGCGCACGCTCGACAACGATGCCTCGATTGCCCTCTTCCGGCTTGGCGTGGCCCTCTTCGCGGCGTTCATCACCGGATTTGCCGTGCAGCGCATCGGCCTCGGCAAGTACGGCATCAAATTCGGCCCGCTCGACCTCGCCGAGATCACCACCGCCCCGGTGGAAAATCACCTCAAAGGCAGCGAGAAGCTGAAGGAGCGACTGGCAGCGGTAACCGAGAAGAACGAGGGCCGCGAGAGCGTGGCCCTGGCGTCGGGGTCTCCAGCCGCGGCGCTGATCACCCTCAGCTCGGAGGTCGAGGCGGCGCTGCGGGACAAGGCGCGGCCGATCCCCACGATCGACGCGACCTCTGCCCCGCTGCCGATGGTGATCGAGACGTTCGGCCAGGCGTACGGTCTCGACGAAAACGGCCGCGCGGTTCTCCACGACGTAGTCGAGCTCGGCGACCGGGCCGAAAAAGGTGCGGAGATCGGCGAGGGCGTCGGTCGCTGGCTGGTTGGAGAAGGCCAGTACCTGCCGGCGGCGATCGAGTCTCTCGAGCCGCCGAAGCCCTAGATGATCGCCGCCGCCACGGTCAGCGCCTGGCCGACCTCGGCGACGTCGTGGACCCGGAGCACGTCGGCGCCGCTGGCCGCGGCGAGGACGGCAGTGGCGATCGTGCCTCCCAGCCGCTCGCCTGCGGGCGAGCCGTCTACCTGGCCGATGAAGCTCTTGCGCGAGGTCCCGACCACCAGCGGCCGGCCGAGCCCGGCCAGCTCCGGCAGCCGCCGCAGCAGCTCGAGGTTGTGCTCGGCCGTCTTGCCGAAGCCGATGCCGGGGTCGAGCCAGATCCGCTCCGCCGCGATGCCGGCGGCGACGGCGAACTCGAGCCGCGCCGCGAGGAAGTCTCCGACCTCCCGAACCACGTCTTCGTAGACGGGGGCGTCCTGCATCGTCCGCGGCTCGCCGCGCATGTGCATCAGCACCACGGTGGCGCCGCGCCCGGCGCAGAGCGCCGCCATCTCGGGATCGCCGCGCAGGGCGGTGACGTCGTTGACGATCTCGGCGCCGGCATCGAGCGCCGCCTCGGCGACCGCGCGCTTGGAGGTGTCGACCGAGATCGCCGCCCCGCCTCCGGCGAGCCCTTCGATCACCGGCACGACACGCGCGAGCTCTTCGGCCGCCGGCACTGGCTCCGCCCCGGGCCGCGTCGACTCCCCCCCGATGTCAAGGATCGCCGCCCCCTGGGCGACGAGTTCATGACCGTGGGCGACCGCCAGCTCGGGGTCGAGATAGAGCCCGCCGTCCGAAAACGAGTCGGGAGTCACATTGACGATCCCCATGATCTTCGTCACGACGTTTCCTGACCAAGCATGGCTAGGAAGCAGGGAGCGTGGCGTGCTCTGCACGCGAGCGACCGATGACGCCGCCAGGCGCCGGTCAGGAAGCGTCGCCCCCGGCGAAGCCGGGGCGTGGGCGCGGGTTGGGGCGGGCGGGGTCGCGCTGTGGGCGCTCTTCGGCTTCGGGCTCGGCCTCGGCGGACTCGGGCTCCTCCTCGTCGACGAAGACTTCGTCCTCTGATTTGCCTGCGAGCAGGGCCACGAACTGGTCGGCGTCGATCGTCTCCCGTGAGAGCAGCAGCTTCGAGATCCGGTCGAGGTGGTCGTGGTTCTCGTTCAGCAGTTTGCGCGCGGTCTGGTGGGCGCTCTCGACGATGCGGCGGATCTCGTCGTCGATCTCGCGGGCGATCTCGTCGGAGTAGTCGGGTTCGGCGGAGAATTCGCGGCCGAGGAACGGCTGGCCGCGATCGTGGCCGAAGACGCGCGGGCCGAGTCGCTCGGACATGCCGAACCGCATCACCATCTGCTTCGCCGTCTCGGTCACCTTTTCGAGGTCGTTGGAGGCGCCGGTGGTGATCTCGCCGAAGACGATCTCCTCGGCGGCGCGGCCACCGAGGGTCATCGCCATCGTGTCGGTCAGCTCGGCGCGGGTGGTGAGGAACTTGTCCTCGGTCGGCAGGCTGATCGTGTAGCCGAGCGCCTGGCCGCGGCTGATGATCGAGATCTTGTGGACCGGGTCGGTGTTCTCCAGCAGGTGGCCGACGATCGCGTGGCCCATCTCGTGGTAGGCCGTGATCAGGCGCTCCTTCTCGCTCATCACCCGGGTTTTCTTCTCGGGGCCGGCGATCACGCGCATGATCCCCTC
>JAENWU010000075.1 GCA_016649905.1 Thermoleophilia bacterium | reverse complement strand
GGCCCGAGCTCGGCGTCACGCAGCCCGGCATGACGATCGTCTGCGGCGACTCGCACACCGCCACCCACGGTGCGTTCGGCGCGCTCGCCTTCGGCATCGGCACGAGCGAGGTCGAGCACGTCCTCGCCACCCAGTGCCTCGCCCAGGGCAAGCCGCGCTCGATGCGCATCCGCTACGAGGGCGAGCCCGGCTTCGGCGTCACCGCCAAGGACCTGATCCTCGGCACGATCGGCCAGATCGGCACGAACGGCGCTGCCGGCCACGTCGTCGAGTACGCCGGCCCCGCGATCGAGGCGCTCTCGATGGAGGGCCGCATGACGATCTGCAACATGACGATCGAGGGCGGCGGCCGCGCCGGCATGATCGCCCCCGACGAGACCACCTTCGAGTGGGTTCGCGGCCGCCCGGCCGCGCCGCAGGACTTCGAGACCGCCGTTGCTCGCTGGCGGGAGCTGCCGAGCGACGAGGGCGCCAGCTTCGACACCGAGCTCGCGGTCGACGCCGGCGAGATCTCGCCGATGGTCACCTGGGGTACCAACCCGGGGATGGTCGTCGAGGTCACCGACACGGTCCCCGACCCGGCGGCGATGGACTCGCCCGCCGACCGCGAGGCGGCCGAACGCGCCCTCACCTACATGGGCCTGGAGGCTGGCACGCCGATGACCGAGGTCGCGCCCGAACGCGTCTTCATCGGCTCCTGCACCAACTCGCGGATCGAGGACCTGCGCGAGGCGGCCCAGGTCGTCGATGGCCGCCGCGTCGCCGACACGGTGCACGCGATGGTCGTCCCCGGCTCCCAGCAGGTCAAAGCCGCCGCCGAAGCCGAGGGCCTCCACGACGTCTTCCGCGGCGCTGGCTTCGAATGGCGCGAGGCAGGCTGCTCGATGTGCCTGGGGATGAACCCCGACACGCTCTCCGAAGGTGAGCGCTGCGCCTCGACCTCGAACCGCAACTTCGAGGGCCGGCAGGGCAAGGGTGGGCGCACCCACCTGGTCAGCCCGAGGATGGCCGCGGCGGCGGCGATCGAGGGACGTTTCGTCGACATCAGGGATTGGAGCTGAGCATGAGGCCACTGGACGTCATCGAGGGCAAGGTGTCGGTGCTGGATCGCGCCGACGTCGACACCGACCAGATCATCCCCAAGCAGTTCCTCAAGCGGGTCGAGCGGACCGGCTTCGGCGAGTTCCTCTTCTACGACTGGATCCGCGACGGCGAGATCGAGCTGGAGCCGAACCCGATCCTCGTCACCGGGTCCAACTTCGGTTGCGGCTCCTCCCGCGAGCACGCCCCCTGGGCGCTGGAGGACTTCGGCTTCCAGGCGATCGTGGCGCCCTCGTTCGCCGACATCTTCTATTCCAATTGCACCAAGGTTGGGCTGCTGCCGGCGATCCTCGACGAGGCGCACTGCCGCGCCGTCGCCGAGGCCGGCGAGGCCCGCATCGACATCGACGACGAGACCGTCACCTGCGCCGCGGGCGTCTTCCAGTTCGCGGTCGAGCCCGACGTCAAGCACCGGCTGCTGAACGGGCTCGACGACATCGGCATCACCCTCGGGAACGCCGGCGCGATTGACAGCTTCGAGCGCGCCGGGGGCGAGGACCGCGGTCCGGTGACGACGGCGCTGTGAGCGCTCCCGACCCGCCGCGAGCGATGAACAGCAGCGCTCGTGAGTGGGACGCCGATACCTACGACGCGGTCTCCGATCCGCAGTTCAGCTGGGGGATGGAGGTGCTCGAGCGCCTGCAGCTGCGCGGTGATGAGCTGGCGGTCGACGCTGGCTGCGGCTCGGGCCGCGTCACCGCCGAGCTGGCGAAGCGGCTGCCCGACGGACGCCTGATCGCCGTCGACGGGTCCGAGGCGATGGTCGCCAAGGCCCGCGAGCGCCTGGGCGACGAGGCCACCTACCTGGTCGCCGACCTGGCCGAGCTCGAGCTCGCCGAGCAGGTCGACCTCGTCTTCTCGACCGCGACCTTTCACTGGATCCTCGACCACGATCGCCTCTTCGGGCGCCTGCAGGCCGCCCTGCGGCCAGGTGGCCGGCTGGTCGCCCAGTGCGGGGGAGAGGGCAACGTCGCCGAACACGCGAGGGTGATCGTGTCGGTGGCGGCGCGACCGCAGTACGCCGATCACCTCTCCCAGATGAGCGGCATGTGGAACTTCGCCTCCGCCGAGGAGACCGAGGTGCGGCTGCGCGGCGCCGGGTTCTCCGAGGTTCGCTGCTGGCTGGAACCGCGACCCGTGCAACCGCAGCGGCCGCTCGAGTTCACCTCAACGGTGACGCTCGGCCCCGTCCTCGCCCAGCTACCGGAGGATCAGCGGCGACCCTTCGCCGAAGCGGTCCTGGCGGAGTCCGCAGAACCGCTCGTGCTCGACTACGTGCGCCTCAACATCGAGGCCGTCGCCGTCGCCTAGGGCTTAGAGTCCCGCCGCGTGAGCAGTCCTCCCCGCATAGTCGTCCTTCCCGGTGACGGGATCGGCCCCGAGATCGTCGCCGCCGCGGTGCAGCTGCTGGAGAGCCTGGGGGAGTTCGAGTTCGAAGAGCTGCTGATCGGCGGCTGCTCGATCGACGCCCACGGCATCGCCCTGACCGATGAGGTCCTCGAGGCCTGCAAGGCCGCCGACGCGGTCCTGCTCGGTGCTGTTGGCGGCCCCAAATGGGACACCACCGACCCGAAGGCGCCGCGCCCCGAGCAGGGCCTGCTCGGCTTGCGCAAGGGGATGGGCCTCTACGCGAACCTGCGCCCGGTGCGGCCGAGCCCGGCTCTGGTCGGCGCCAGCCCGCTGCGCGAGGAGCGGATCGCCGGCACCGACCTGCTCGTCGTCCGCGAGCTCACCGGCGGCATCTACTTCGGCGACTCTGGCCGCGAGGGCGACAAGGCCCACGACACCTGCGAATACACGGCCGGGGAAATCGAGCGGATCGCCCGCACCGCCTTCGAGGCGGCCCGCCGCCGCGCCGAGAGCTCCGGGCGCCGGCCCAAGGTCACCTCGGTCGACAAGGCCAACGTGATGGAGACCTCGCGGCTCTGGCGCGAGGTCGTGACCCGCGTCGCCCTCGAGTACGACGACGTCGCGCTCGACCACCTGCTGGTCGACAACGCGGCGATGCAGCTGGTCTCGCGGCCCGCCGATTTCGACGTCGTCGTCGCCGAGAACCTCTTCGGCGACATCCTCAGCGACGAGGCGGCGATGCTGACCGGCTCGCTGGGGATGCTGCCCTCCGCCAGCCTCGGCGCCGAGGGCGCCCCGGGTCTGTTCGAGCCGGTCCACGGCTCGGCTCCAGACATCGCCGGCAAAGGCCTCGCGAACCCGCTCGCGACCTTCCTCTCGGTGGCGATGATGCTGCGCCACGGGCTCGACCGTCCCGACGATGCCGCCCGCATCGAGGCGGCGGTCGACGTCGTGCTCGAGAGCGGAATGCGCACCCCAGACCTTGCCGCGGGCACGGTGGCCCAGCCGCCGATGCCCGATCTGCCGGCCGAGGTCGAGGTCGGCACCGCGGAGATGACCTCCGCGGTGCTCGACGCTCTCGCTGCTTAGCGCGGTCCTACGGGGCGGTCAGCGCCCACTGGCCGTAGGCGGTGAATTTCCCGCCTTCTTTCGCGTTCGCGACCAGGCCGAATCCGAGCCGCTGGTTGTTGACGACTTCCAGCGGAGTCGTTTCGTTGAGGTTGACTTCGTCGGTCAGGTAGATGCAGAGGTTGCCAGCGGTCGCCGATGGGGCCGAGCCGCTGCCAATGCCGGCGCAGTTCGCGTTGGTCGCGCTTTTTTTCAGCACGCTCACTGCGGGCGCGCTGCCGCTGAGGGGGAACTGGTAGCTAACGGACGCGAAGCCGAGCGGGTTGCCGGCGCCGGTCGCGGTGCCACCGGCCGCAAAGACCCCCCGCAGCGTCTGCCCGCTCTTCAGCGTTCCGAGCAGCGGCGCCACTTCGTCGGCCAGTTTGGCCAGCGTGACCGAGCCTTTGCCCAGTTTCGCTGCCGTGATGGCTTCGTTCTGCAGCTTGTTGGTGGTGATCACGCCGTTCTTGATCGAGCTGGCGAGCACCGCACCGGCGCCGATCTTGGCGCTGGTGACGGCGCCGTTGCCGATGTTCCCCGGCGTCACCGCATTGGCGCCGAGCTTGCCGGTGGTTACCGACTTTGGCGCCAGCTTGGCGCTGGTCACGGCGCCCTTCTTCAATTTCGCGGCGTTGACGGCCCCCCGCTTGATCTGGTTGGGCCCAACGCTGTTCTTGGGCAGGCCCGCGGCGACCGCGACGCCGCTGAGGGCGGCGAAGAGGGCGATCGTCGCGATCACGTTTGCGTAGTTGAGCCGCGGTCGAAGTCTGGCTTTCATGGACTGTCGCTCCTTGTTCTCGGGTTTGGGCGGTCATTCGAGACCACCGAGGTGAAGCCCGTCGTTTGATCGGGCATACTTCCCAAACATGGATCCGCAGGAGTTGATTTGGAAAAACGGCGAATTTGTTGCTTGGGAGGACGCCCAGGTGCACGTGCTCACGCACGGGCTCCACTACGGAACCGGCGTTTTCGAGGGAATTCGCTGCTATGAGACCGAGCGCGGCCCCGCCGTCTTCCGCCACGCCGACCACCTGGCGCGGCTGGAGAAGTCGGCGGAGCTCTACTACCTGCAGATGCCCTACTCGGCGGAGGAGATCCGCCAGGCCACGCACGAGCTGCTGCGCCGCAACAACCTGACTTCGGCTTACATCCGGCCGATCGCCTTCCGCGGCTACGGCAGCCTCGGTCTCTTCGCCACCGACGCGCCCGTCGACGTGGTGATTGCCGCCTTTCCCTGGGGGGCCTACCTCGGCGACGAGAGCGCCGGTCGCGGCATTCGCGCCAAGGTCTCGAGCTGGCGTCGGATCAGCCCCGCCGGCTCGATCCCGCACGCCAAGGCGTCGGGCTCCTACCTCAACTCGATCCTGGCCAAGACCGAGTCGGCAAACGCCGGCTACGACGAGGCGATCCTGCTCGACGAGCGCGGCTTCGTCTGCGAGGGCTCGGGCGAGAACATCTTCGTCGTCCGCGAGGGCGAGATCGTGACGCCCCCGCACGCCGCTTCGATCCTCGACGGCATCAACCGCAAGTCGGTGATCCAGATTGCCCGCGACCTCGGCTACACCGTGGTCGAGCGCGACATCGCCCGCGCCGAGCTCTACCTGGCCGAGGAGGTCTTCCTGACCGGGACCGCGGCCGAGCTGGTGCCGGTCCGCGAGATCGACGACCACCCGCTGGGCGATCCGGGTGAGATCACCCTCCACGTTCAGTCCAAGTTCGAGGACGCCCTCTACGGGCGCGCCGAGGAGTACCTGGAGTGGCTCGACTTCGTCGCGGCGCCGGCGCAGGTTGACGCGGCCGATAAGGTCGGTTCCTGATGCACCTGCTCTGCGAGTCGATCGGGCGAATTACCGCAGCCGCCTAGCGGCTGGCGCGGCTCTGCCGTGCGCGCAGGCCCTCGGGCCACCCCGATCTTCAGACTCGAAAGGCATCAGATGGAACAGTTGAAGCTCTACGACACGACCTTGCGCGACGGCATGGGCGGCAGAGGCATGTCGCTCTCCGTCGGCGAGAAGCTGAACGTGGTGCGGGCGCTGGACGCGCTCGGCGTCCACTTCGTCGAGGCCGGATTTCCCAGCAGCAACCCGAAAGAGGCGGAGCTGTTCGAGCGGCTTGCCGAGCTCGAACTCGAGCAGGCGACGATCGCCGCCTTCGGGATGACCCGCCGCCGCGATCGCGAGGCGGCGGACGACGAGGCGCTGGCGGTGCTCGTCACCTCCTTCGCGCCGGTCGTCTGCCTGGTCGGCAAGAGCTGGGTCCTGCACCTGGAGAAGGTGATCCGCGTCTCCCGCGAGGAGAACCTGGCGATGATCGCCGACTCGATCGGCTTCTGCCGCGAACAGGGCAAGCGGCCGGTCTTCGACGCCGAGCATTTCTTCGACGGCTACCGGGACGATCCGAGCTATGCACTTGAATGCGTGCGCGCCGCCGCCGAGTCCGGCGCCGAGAACGTCACCCTCTGCGATACCAACGGCGGCAGCCTGCCGCAGTACGTGGGCGAGGTGAGCGCCGCGGTCGTCGCCGCCGTGGGGGACGGCGTTCAGATCGGCATCCACACCCACAACGACGCCGAGTGCGCCGTCGCCAACTCACTCGCCGCCGTCGACGCCGGGGCCCGTCTGGTCCAGGGCTGCGTCAACGGCTATGGGGAGCGCTGTGGCAACGCGAACCTCGCCTCGATCCTGCCGGCGCTGCAGCTGAAGATGGGTTTCGACGTCGTCTCCGCCGAGCAGCTCGCCAACCTGACGCCGACGGCGCACTACCTCGACGAGGTCTGCAATCTGGCGTCCGACCCCGACCGCGCCTACGTCGGTCGCAACGCCTTCGCCCACAAGGCGGGGATGCACGCGGCCGGAGTCGCCGCCGATGCCAGTACCTTCGAGCATCTCGACCCGACCCTGGTCGGCAACGACCGGGAGATCCTCGCCTCCGAGCTTTCCGGCAAGGCGACGATCAGCGCCCAGGCCGAGCAGGCCGGGCTCGAGCTCGACGATGCCGCTGCGGCGCGGGCGATCGGGAAGCTCAAGGAGCGCGAGCACCAGGGCTATCACTACGAGGCGGCGCCAGCCTCCTTCGAGCTGCTGCTGCGTCAGGAGGCGGGTATCTACAAACCGCTGTTCAAACTCGAGAGCTACCGGGTCGTGACCGAACGCCGGGCCGGCGGCCGGGTCGAGACCGAGGCGACGATCAAGGTCGAGGTCGACGGCGAGCGCTACCTGCGCGTCGCCGAGGGCAACGGTCCGGTCAACGCCCTCGATCGCGCCCTGCGCGGCGCGATCGCCGACCGCTACCCGCACCTCGCCGAGATCGAGCTGACCAACTACAAGGTCCGCATCCTCGACGAAGCGCACGGTACCGGTGCCGTCACCCGGGTCCTGCTCGACTCCGCCGACGGCACCCGCGAGTGGGGGACGATCGGCGTCTCCGAGAACATCATCGAGGCCTCCTGGCAGGCTCTGGTCGACTCGCTGGAGTACGCGTTCCAATGAGCGGCGAGCCTGAGCCGATCCCGCTCGCCCAGCCGGACATCGGCTCCCGCGAGGAGACGCTGGTGCTCGAGGTGCTGCGCTCGGGCCAGCTCTCGCTGGGGCCGATGGGCCAGCGCTTCGAGCGCGAGCTCGCCGCCTGGCTCGGGGTCGAGGACGCGGTCGCGGTCTCCAGCGGCACCACCGCCCTGCACCTCGGCGTGCGGGCGCTCGGCTGGGGCGCGGGGGACGAGGTCCTGACCAGCCCCTTCAGCTTCGTCGCCTCGGCCAACTGCCTGCTCTACGAGGGCGCCCGGCCGGTCTTCTGCGACGTCGACCCGGTCACGCTCAACCTCGACCCGGCCGCCGCCGCTGCCGCCGCCGGCGAGCGGACCGCCGGCATCCTGCCGATCCACATCTTCGGCTACCCGGCGGCGATGGCTGCGCTGGAGTCGCTGGCCTCGGCCCAGGGTCTCGGCATCCTCGAGGACGCCTGCGAGGCGATCGGCGCGGTCGACTCCGAGGGCCGGCGGGTCGGCAGCCGCGGCAACCTCGCGACCTTCGCCTACTACGCGAACAAGCAGATGACGACGGGGGAGGGGGGGACGATCGTCCCCACCGACGCGGAGTGCGGCGCCCGGATTCGCAGCGAGCGCAACCAGGGGCGCGCCATCGACATGGGCTGGCTCGACCACGACCGGCTGGGCTTCAACTACCGCCTCTCCGACGTCGCCGCCGCGATCGGCGTTGCCCAGGTCGAGAAGCTCGACGAGCTGCTGGAGCGGCGGGCCGCGGTCGCCGACCTCTACGAGCAGGGCCTGGCCGGGATCGAGGGCGTCGCGACGCCGATCGCCGGCCGCGGCCAGGAGCGCCGCAGCTGGTTCGTCTACACCGTCCGCCTCGCCGACGGGGTCGACCGCGACGCGACGATCGCCCGCCTGGCCGCGCGCGGCATCGCCAGCAAGGCCTACCTGCCCTGCATCCACCTCTTCCCCCACCTGCGCGAGCTCGGCTACCGCGAGGGCCAGTTCCCGGTCGCCGAAGCGGCCGCGGCGCACTCGCTGGCGCTGCCGTTCTTCCCGGCGATCAGCGAGGGTCAGGTGGCACGCGTCTGCCAGGAGTTGGCGGCGGCGCTCGGTCAGACCCCGGTAACGGGATAATCCCGCGCTCGCATGGCTCGGTTCCGCAAAGACCCAGACCCGCGCTTCTGGCGCCTCAACCGCTCGCTGCCGTTCGACTGGCAGCTGGCGATCTACGACATCGATCAGTCGCGCGCCCACGCCCGCGGACTGGCGGAGATCGGCGTCCTCGACGCTGGCGAGCTCGAGAAGATGGTGGCGGGCCTGGACCGCGTCGAGTCCCGCATGGCCGAGCATGGCTTTGCGTTCGACGACGCCGACGAGGACATCCACATGGCGATCGAGCGGCTGCTCGGCGAGGAGATCGGCCCGCTCGCCGGCAAGCTCCACACCGGCCGCTCCCGCAACGACCAGGTCGCCACCGACGTGGCGATGGTCGTCCAGGCGCACTCGCTGCGGGCGATCGAGCTCTGCGGTGCCGCGATGGAGCGCCTGCTGGCGCTCGCCGAGACCCATCGCGACTGGCCGATGCCCGGCTACACCCACCTGCAGCGCGCCCAGCCCGTCTACCTCGGCCACCACCTGCTCGCCTACTACTGGATGCTCGCCCGCGACGTCCTCCGTTTCCAGTTCGCCCTCGACAGCGCCAGCGTGATGCCGCTCGGCTCCGGCGCCCTCGCCGGAGTCAACTGGGAGATCGACCGCGACTCGGTCGCCGCCGACCTCGGTTTCGCCCACGTCAGCCACAACTCGATCGACGGCGCCTCCAATCGCGACTTCGTCCTCGACTACCTGGCCGCCGCCTCGGCCTGCGCGATGCACCTCTCGCGACTGGGCTCGGAAATCGTCATCTGGTCGAGCAGCGAGTTCGGCTTCTGCGAGCTCGACGAGTCCTTCTCCTCGGGCTCGTCGATCATGCCGCAGAAGGTGAACCCCGACTCGGCCGAGCTGCTGCGGGCCAAGAGCCCGCGGGTGGCCGCCTCCTACGCGACCCTGCTCGGGGTGATGCACGCGCTGCCGCTGACCTACGGCAAGGACATGCAGGAGGACAAGGAGCCGCTGTTCGACGCGATCGACACGGTCGAGGCCTGCCTCGACGCCACCGCCGGGATGCTGGAGGGGATCGGCTTCGACCGCGAGCGGATGGAGGAGGCCTCCGGCGACGAGATGCTGGCCGCGACCGAGGTCGCCGACCTGCTGGTCCGCCGCGGCGTTCCCTTCCGCGAGGCGCACGGGATCGTCGGCGACCTCGTCCGCGACGCGGTCGAGCACGGCAAGTCGCTCTCGGAGCTGACCCCGGTCGAGCTCAAGCAGCGCTCGGAGCTGCTCGACGAGAGCTATTACGAGGTGCTGCAGCGCAGCAGTTGGCTGGAGTCCAAGCGGATCGCCGGCGGCACTGGCTCGGCGCCTCTGGCGGCGCAGATCGAGGCCGCGCGCGAGACGCTCTCCGCAGTCCAGGCGCGCGTGCGCGAGGAGCGCTCCTGAGCGTCGCGCCGCAGCAACCCGAGCGGGAGTAAGCCGTGCCGAGGGCACGGCTTACGACTGACTTCTTCGATCGCTCGGTCCACGAGGTCGCCCGCGAGCTGATCGGCTGCCAGCTCTTCTTCGACGGTGTCGGCGGCACGATCGTCGAGACCGAGAGCTACGAGCGCGACGACCCCGCCTGTCACGCCTACGTCGGCCTGACCGAGCGGACCAGGGTCCTCTTCGGCCCGCCAGGGCGGGCCTACGTCTACCTCTCCTACGGGGTCCACTGTCTCCTCAACGCCGTCGCCGAACCCGAGGGCGATGCGGCGGCGGTGCTGATCCGCGCGCTCGAGCCGACCGCCGGGCTGGAGCTGATGCGGGCTCGCCGCGGCGCCCGTCTCGCCGACACCGACCTCTGCTCGGGCCCAGGCAAGCTGACCGAAGCTCTGGGCGTCGGCCTCGCCCAGAACGACGCCGAGCTCGACCGCGATCCCTTCCTGCTGCTGCCACCAGGTCCGGAGCCGCCCGAGGTCGTCGTCGGCCCGCGAATCGGGATCACCAAAGCAGTCGAGCGCCCCTGGCGCTTCTGCGCCGCCCGTAACCCGCACGTCTCCAAGCCCTGGCCGAGTCCGGCCTGAGCAAGCCGGTTCTCGATTGACCTCGGGGGGCGGGGGAGGGTGGGGCATCCTCCTACCTCCCAGCGAAGGTAGACGGGCACCCCGCCCCCTCACGCCAAACCTCACGAAGCAGGCCGTCCCGCTACCCGGCCGTCACACCGCCACCACCACCGGCGCCTTCGGGCGCTGCCGGTGCTTCGGGGGTCGCTTCCGGAGTCGCTTCGGGCGTGGCTTCCGGCGCCTGTTCTTCTGCTTCGGGCGCGCCCGCGCCACCGCCGGCGCCGCCACCACCGCCTTCGTAAGTTTCTTCGACTTCCGGTTCGACCGGGACGTATTCGCTTTCGCCGCCTTCGGTCGAGCTTTCGTCGCCCGATTCCTCGCCGTCCTTCTTCGACGCCTTTTCGGCGGCGCGTTCGGCTTTGATGTCCTCCCAGGCCGAGATCACCGAGGCCCAGATCAGAGCCGGGAAGGTGCCGCCCATCACTGGACCGCCCTGGTAGAGCGTCGTCATCGGCGTCGTCGTGTCGGCGTAGCCGACCCAGACGCAGGCGGTGACTTCGTCGGAGACGCCGCCGCAGAACCAGGCGTCGCCGTTGTTCTCGGTCGTCCCCGTCTTCCCCCACTGGCCTTCGGCGCCGACCTGGGCGTTGGTGCCGGTGCCGGTGGAGACGACGGTTTCGAGGATCCGCTTCGCTTCGGTGGCGACGCCTTCGTCGATCACCTGTTCGTGGGTGGAGTCGTTGTCGCCGCCCTTGATCACCTGGCCGTCCTTGTCGGTGACTTCGGTATAGGAGACCGGGCTGTCGCCGGGGCGCGGCGCCAGGGTGCCGCTGACCCGGTCGCCGTTGTTGCCGAGGGTCGAGTAGGCGTAGGTCCAGCCGAGCGGCGTCACCCCTTCTTTGAAGCCGCCGAGGACCATCGCCGGGTTGGTCGAGATCGGGTCGGCGTAGCCCATCCTGTGGGCGGTGCCGGCGATTGCGCGGGTGCGGTCCTCGACCGTCTTCCCCTTCAGGCCTTCCAGCGCCAACTGGGCGTAGATCGAGTTGTCGGAGAAGGTCGTCGCGCATTCGATCGAACAGGACCCCAGATAGGCGTCCTCATCGTTGGTCACCCTGAAGACTTCCTTGCCCTTCTTGCCGAAGTGGAATTCCTGTTCTGCGGATTCGTAGACGGTCGAGGGCGAGATCCCCTGTTCCAGGGCCGTGATCAGCGTGAACGGCTTGATCGAGGAGCCGGGCTGGCGGTGCCCCTGGGTCGCCAGGTTGAAGGGCGCGGTTTCGAAGTCTGGACCGCCGACCATCGCCTTGATCGTGGCGTTGTGGTTGTCGATCACGACCAGCGAGGCGGTCGCTGGCGTGTAGCCCATGTATGAGCGGACTGCTTCTTCGGCCTTTTCCTGCAGCCGCAGGTCGAGCGTCGACTTCACCCGCAGGCCGCCGAAGAAGGCCTTCGAGGGGCCGTAGCGTTCGACCAGCTGCTGGCGCAGGTAGGCGGTGAAGTAGGGCGCCTTGGAGTCGAGGCTCGGCGGTTCGATGTCGGTCGGCGCCGGCAGCGCCTGCTGCTTGCCTTCGGCCAGCTGTTCCTCGGAGATGTAGCCCTGTTCGTACATCTTTTCGAGCACGATGTTGCGCCGCATCAGCGAGTTTTCCGGGTAGACCTTGGGGTCGTAGGCCGAGGGCGAGGCGATCGAGGCGGCCAGCGTCGCCGCCTCCCAGGGCTCGAGCACGGCGGCGCACGGCTCTTCGCTGGTGCCGCAGCCGGGATGGGCGGCGCCGAAGAAGGTGCGGGCCGCGGCCTCGATCCCGTAGGCGCCCTCGCCGAAGTAGATCGTGTTCAGGTACTCGGTGAGGATCTTGTCCTTGCTCCAGTGGCGCTCGAGGCGGTAGGCGAGCGCCGCCTCCTTGAACTTGACGAAGAGCGTGCGGTTGCTTTCGGCTTCGAGCGCGTTCTTGACGAACTGCTCGGTGATCGTCGAGCCGCCCTGGGCGGCGCTCTGGCTGAGCACGTCTTTGATCAGGGCGCGGCCGATGCCCTGGAAGTCGACCCCGTCGTGCTCGTAGAAGCGCGAGTCCTCGATCGAGATCACCGCGTTCTTGATGTTGGGCGAGATCTGGGCGCTGTTGAGGAGGATTTTGTTCTGGTCGCTGGTCAGCGTCCCCAGCGTTTCGCCGTTGGCGTCGACGATGACGCTGTTTTTCGACGACTTGTACTGGGCGAAGTTGTAGATAGCCGGCAGGTCCTGGGAGACGGCGGCCATCATCCCGAAGACCGTCGAGACCAAGGCGAGGATGGCGAGCCCGAGCAGCACGAAGAGGATCCGCAGCTTCTTGAGACGCGGACGCTTGGGCTTGGGCTGAGGAGCCGGAGACGCGGACGGAAGATCTCCGTCGCCATTCTTCCGGCGCTTTCTTCGAAAGAAGGCCATCGAGGGGGAGAAACACGAACGCCCGACGACCGGATCGGTCCGCCGAGCGAAGGCGGCAGTCTAGCATTGCGCCGATGTCGGATCTGACGCGCAACGCGGTCGAGGTGCTGCCTGAGGGCAGGCTCGCCGAGCAGTTAGCGGGCGAGCGCCCGCTGCGGGTCAAGCTTGGCATCGACCCGACCACGGCGGACATCCACCTCGGCCACACCGTGGTCTTGGAGAAGCTGGCCGCCTTCCAGCGCGAGGGCCACACGGTGGTCCTGATCATCGGCGACTTCACCGCCCGGGTCGGCGACCCCAGCGGCCGCTCGAGCACCCGCCCACTGCCCTCGGCCGAGGAGATCGAGGCCAACGCCGCCAGCTACCAGGAGCAGGCCTTCAAGCTGCTCGACCGCGAGCGGACCGAGGTCCGCCACAACAGCGAGTGGCTGCGGATGGAGCCCGAGGCGCTGCTGGGCCTGATGGCCCAGACCACCGTCGCGCGGTTGCTGGAGCGCGACGACTTCCAGAAGCGGCTCGGCGCTGGCCAGCCGATCGCGGCGCTGGAGCTGCTCTACCCGCTGCTGCAGGGCTACGACTCGGTCGCGGTCGAGGCCGACGTCGAGCTGGGGGGGACCGACCAGAAGTTCAACCTGCTCTTCGGCCGCGACATCCAGGGCGCCTACGGGCAGCCTCCGCAATCGATCCTGACGATGCCGATTCTGGTCGGGACCGACGGGGTCCAGAAGATGAGCAAGTCGCTCGGCAACTACGTCGGCGTCACCGACCCGCCGGAGCAGATGTTCGGGAAGCTGATGTCGATCCCAGACCCGGCGATGGACGAGTACTTCCGGCTGCTGCTCGATGCCGAGACTCCGGCGGGCCCGCCGAACGAGGCGAAGCGGGAGCTGGCCCGGAGGCTGGTCGACCGCTTCCACAGCGAGGGCACCGGCGCCGCGGCCGAGGCCCAGTTCAACCAGGTCTTCGTCGATCGCGGCGTTCCCGACGACATAGAGGTCTGGGAGATCGGGCCCTACGGCGGCAGTGAGCCCGGGGTGATCCTGCTGCCGCAGCTGATCGGCGCCGGCTTCGGCATCAGCTCCAGCGAGGCGCGGCGGCTGATCAAGCAGGGCGGGGTCAAGCTCGACGGCCAGCCGGTCCCCGCCGACGCGCTGCAGTTGCCTCGCGCCGATCTAGCCGGTAGGGTCCTGCAGGTTGGCAAGCGGCGCTTTCTGCAGCTTGTCGACGGCGCTTCCTGATCCCCCGCGAAGGGGACTAGGCAAACGTTTGCGGGAGCGCTATACTCCCGCGTCCTTCTGGGGCTGCCCCGTGCGGCCCCATGCGTTGAGGAGCGACGAGTCCCGTCGCACAGGCGCAACGGTCTTTGAAAACTGAGCAGCGTGCACTCCGCGGACCCATCAACAGGTCTGCGGAATGTTTGAGCCCGATCCACTCGGCGCGCCAGCGCGCTGGGTGGTCTGATTTACCCGTCATGCCGGTCGCCGAGTATGTGTACCCGGTTACCAATTGAGCATGGCATCTCTTTGTGAGAAGTAACTTTCACGGAGAGTTTGATCCTGGCTCAGGACGAACGCTGGCGGCGTGCTTAACACATGCAAGTGGTGCGACGAACCAGAGCTTGCTCTGGGGCCAAGCCGCGAACGGGTGAGTAACACGTGAGTAATCTGCCCCGATGACCGGGACAACCCGAGGAAACTCGGGCTAATACCGGATGTGGTGCACGGATTTAAGTCTGTGTACTAAAGGAAGCTTCGGCCTCCGCATTGGGAGGAGCTCGCGGCCCATTAGCTTGTTGGTGAGGTAACGGCTCACCAAGGCTTCGATGGGTAGCTGGTCTGAGAGGACGATCAGCCACACTGGGACTGAGACACGGCCCAGACTCCTACGGGAGGCAGCAGTGGGGAATCTTGCGCAAT
>JAENWU010000102.1 GCA_016649905.1 Thermoleophilia bacterium | reverse complement strand
CGCTGCTGCGCTCGCCGGTCGGCGACGAGCATCGCCGCGGCCCCGGCGAGCAGGCCGTAGGCGGTCGCGCGCGGTCCGCCGAGTCGCCGCTCGATCGGTCGCTCCAGCGTGTAGCCGACGATCGCCGCCGGCAGGAAGGAGAGCCCGAGCAGGAGCGCCCGGTGACCGTCGAAGTCGCGCAGCTCCGCCGCGATCATCTGCCGCTGGCCGATCAGCAGCGCCGCCGCCGCGCCGGCGTGGAGCGCCACCTCGAAGCTCTTGCGCAGCTCCGGGTCGATCTCCTCCCAATCCCAGCCGGCGAGCCAGGGGACGAGGACGATGTGGGCGGAGCTGGAGACCGGCAGCAGCTCGGCCGGGCCCTGGACGAGCCCCAGCGCCAGCGCCCGCGGGGTCGGGATCGCTCCCGGCCCGGCTTCGCTCAAGCGCCGCTGGAGCCGGCCGGCTCCGGGGTCGCCGTACCCTCGTCCTCGCCGGGGTCGCCGCCGCGCCGGCGCTTGATCAGCAGGTAGGCGATCCCCACGATCGCGGCGAGCACGACGATGTAGTCGAGGTAGTGCAGGTGCCCGCGCCATTCCTCCCAGTTGTCGCCGACCGCTTCGCCGACCAGGGCCAGCAGCAGCACCCAGGGGATGCAGCCGAGCAGGGTGAGGACGGTGAAGCGCCAGAACGGCATTTTCGCCACGCCCGCCGGCAGCGAGATGAAGGTGCGGACGATCGGCAGCATCCGTGAGAAGAAGACAATCGCGTCGCCGTAGCGCGCGAACAGGTCGTCGGCCCATTTCAGGTGCTTGGCGTTGATGTGGATAAGCCTGTTCTTTTCCAGCAGGTCGATGCGGCCGTAATAGCCGACCGCATAGGCGATCCAGGAGCCGACCAGGTTGCCGAGCACGCCCGCGGCGACGACCCCGAACAGGCTCAGTTCGCCGGCGGCGACGCTGGCGCCGGCGAACAGCATGATCGCCTCGCTCGGCACCGGCAGGCAGGCGGACTCGAGCGTCATCAGCACGAAGACGGCCGGCAGGCCGGTCGAACTGATGAAGTCGGTCCCCGCGTTGACGATCGGGTCGAGGAAGAAGTCGGTGACGCTGGCGTAGATGATCGGCATCAATGAAGCGCGGATTGTATGGATGAGCCTTTGCAGAGGCTAAACTCGCGGCTCCGATGAGCCGGTTGAACCATCCCGTCTATCGCAACCGGGTTCTGCAGGTGGCTGCCGACGGGCTGCTCGTCGCCCTGGCTTACTACCTCGCGTTCCAGCTGCGTTTCCTCGATGAGGGTGGCTGGCCGCAGCGCTACCAGGAGCTGTTCGCGCAGACGGTTGGCTTCGTCGTCGCCGGCAAGCTGGTCGTCTTCGCTGCCTTCGGGCTCTACCAGAAGTGGTGGCGCTACGTGAGCGGCCGCGACTTCATGCTGATCCTCCGCGCCGTCGCCCTCGCCAGCGCGATCCTCGTCATCGTCTTCGCCGTCGTGCAGCCGTTCTCGCCGACGCTGCCGCGCTCGGTCGAGGTCACCGACTTCGTGCTGACGCTGATCCTGATCGCCGGCGCCAGGCTGGCCGTGCGGCTGATCGTCGAACGTCCCACCCGCGCCGACCGCCTGCCCAAGCGTGAGGTGCTGGTGATCGGCGCCGGCGCCGGCGGCCAGATGGTCGTCCGCGAGCTGCAGCTCAACCCCAATCTCGGCTCGACCGCGATCGGCTTCATCGATGATGACCCGCGCAAGCGGGGGATGCGGATGCTCGGCCTGAAGGTGCTGGGCTCGACCAAGGAGATCGCCTCGATCCTCGACGAGACCAATCCCGAGGAGGTAGTGATCGCGATCCCCTCGGCGCCGGGGACCCTGCGGGCCAACGTCGTCGCCGCCTGCCGCGAGCGCGAGGTCCGCGTCCGCACCCTGCCAACCGTGTTCGAGCTGCTGCGTGGCGGCGTCCAGCTCAACCGGCAGCTGCGCGAGGTCCGGGTCGAGGACGTGCTCGGCCGCGAGCCGATCGTCCGCGAGCTCGACCGTGTCGGCGCCTACCTGCGCGACCGCATCGTCCTCGTCACCGGCGCCGGCGGCTCGATCGGCTCCGAGCTCTGCCGCCAGATCGCCCAGGTGGGGCCGCGCCTGCTGGTGCTGCTCGACCACGCCGAGGACAACCTCTTCCAGATCGACCGTGAGATGGTCGAGGAGCGGCACTTCACCAGCGTCGAGTCGGTCCTGGCCGACTGCAAGGAGCCGCACCGGATGCTCGAGGTGATGCAGCGCTTCAAGCCCGACGTCGTCTTCCACGCCGCCGCCTACAAGCACGTGCCGCTGATGGAGGCCAACCCGCTCGAGGCCGTCCGCAACAATGCGATCGCGACCCGGACCACCGCCGAGACCGCGGCCGCCTCGCAGGTCGAGCGCTTCGTTCTGATCTCGACCGACAAGGCGGTCAACCCGGCAACGGTGATGGGCGCCTCGAAGGCGATGGCCGAGTGGATCGTCGAGGCGGCCGGCCACAGCCACCCCGCCACCCGCTTCGCCTCGGTCCGCTTCGGCAACGTGCTCGCCTCCTCCGGCAGCGTCGTGCCGATCTTCCGCCGCCAGATCGAGCGCGGCGGCCCGGTCACCGTCACCCACCCGGAGATGACGCGCTACTTCATGACGATCCCGGAGGCGGTCCAGATGGTGATTCGCGCCGGCGACATCGGCGCCGGCAAGGGCGAGGTGTTCGTGCTCGACATGGGCGAGCCGGTGAAGATCGTCGACCTCGCCCACAACATGATCCGGCTTGCCGGCTACGAGCCCGAACAGGACATCGCGCTCGAGTTCACCCAGCCGCGGCCGGGGGAGAAGCTGCACGAGGAGCTGTTCGGCGACTCCGAGCAATTGCAGCCGACGGCCGCGCGGCGGATCAACCGCGCGGTCCGGACCACACCGTTGGACGCCGAGTGGGTCGAGTCCACGTTGAACTCGTTGGAAGCGCTGGTGCTGGCCGGCGATGAGGCTAATCTGGCCGAGCGAGTAGTGGAGTTGATCTCCGCCCGGGGTGGCGACTCGGCGAGGGTCGCATACGACGAGTAGCCTCTCGCAGCCACTTGGCCCACGCGATCGAACAAATCGGCTCCTACGCCGGGCTGGCGGCCTTTCTGGGCCTCGGAGTCCTGGCATTGCTCTCGTTCACCCACGGGCGGGATATTCGCCGCCTGCGCGACTGGGCCGGGTCGGCGCCCGAGCGCGACGCCGAGCGCAAGGAGGCGACCTCGACGGTCGCCGCCCAGCGGGCCGAGGAGCTGCGGGCGCTGGAGGAATCGCGGACCGCCGAGCACGAGGCCGTCGACCAGCGCGAGCAGCGGCGCCTGCGGCGCGAGGAGGGCTTGCCGGAACTGACCCGCCGCGAGCGGATCGGCGGCTTCTTCTCCCGGCTCGGCGCCCGCCTTGCCGAGCCGCGCTGGCTGGTCGCGATCTTCATCGTCATGGTGCTGATCGTCGGCGCGGTCGGCTACGCGCTGCTGAGCGGCTCCGACGAAAGCGCGACGGGCGAGAACGGCAAACAGGCAGCGGCCAAGGTCAAGCCCGACGAAATCGAGGTGGCGGTCCTCAACGGCACCGCCACCGCCGGTCTCGCCGCCACCTACGGCGACAAAATCGAGAGCAAGGGCTACCAGCTGGGCAAAGTCACCAACTCCAACGAACCGGCGGAAACCAGCGTCGTGATGTTCGCCCGCGGCCACAAACCAGAGGCGGAGACGGTCGCCAAACAGCTCCAGATCCCGGACCTGCGATTGATGACCGGCAGCATCGAATCCGACTCGGGCGGGGCCAACGTCGCGGTGATCATCGGCGAGGACGATGCCGCGGAAGCCGGTTAGCGGCGCCGCTGCGGCCGTCGTCTTCGCGCTGCTGATCCTCGCCACCGTCGCCGCCTTCGCCTGGTCGCAGCGGCTCAAGCGCGACCCGCTGGTCCTCGACCGGGTCACGATCGGGACCAAGCAGAGCCGCGGCTTCACCCCCAACGGCGACTGTCGCTTCGACGCGGTTCGGATTCGCTTCCGCACCACCGTCTCCGACCACGGCACCGTGCAGGTGATCAAGCCGGGTGGACGCGTCGTCGTCACCCTCGCCCGCGACGAGTTCCTCAAGCGCTACACGTTCCACGTCTACTACTGGGACGGTCGCCAGCGCGGCGGCGGCATCGCCAGGCCCGGTCGCTACAAGCTGCGGGTCACCCTGTTTGGCGAGGACCGGATCCTGGTGCCGCCCGGAGTGATCGGTCTGCACCGCGCGACCGTGGGGCGGGGGGACGCCTGCGACGCGGGCGGGCCCGGTGGCCTGACGCCGGCGGGCACGGAGCGGTCGCCTTGAGCGACTTCCTGGCCGCCGCCGGGCTTCTGATCGCAGCCGCAGCCGCAGCTGCCGTGATCCTGCTGCCGCCCGGCCGCGGGCGCTCGCTGGCGATGATCATCGCGATCGCCCTGTTCCCGGCGCTGATCCTCGGCGACCAGTGGCACACCCACCAGATCGTCGACCTCCGCCACGACAACGAGCGGATCGTGGCCCTGCTGGCGCTCGGCGCCGTGGCCGTCGTTGCGCTTGCCTACGCGTTCCGGCGCTGGCCGATCCTGCTGCCGCTGGCGATCGTCGCCGCCCTGCCCTTCCGCGTGCCCCTGCACGCCGGCGGCGACACCGCCAACCTCCTCGTCCCGCTCTATCTGGTGATCGCCGGAGGGGTGATCGCAGTGTTGTTGCGGGACTGGGCGTCCCCTCCGGCGGCTGTGACAGGACCCGCCAGCCGGATCCATCCGTGGCTCCCGCGGATCCTCGCCGCGGTAGTCGTCCTCTACGCCGTGCAGACGCTCTACTCGGAGGACTTCTCCAAGGGCCTGCAGAACGTCTGCTTCTTCCTGGTCCCGTTCAGCGTCGTCTACGCGCTGATCGCCGACGTCAAGTGGGACCGGCGGCTGCTGACCCTGGTGCTGTGCGTGGTCGCGGTCGAGGCGGCGGCGTTCGTCCTGGTCGGGACGGTCGAGTACGCGACAAGGAGCCTGTTCTGGAACGACCAGGTGATCCGCTCCAACGAATTTCACACCTACTTCCGGGTCAACTCCGTCTTCTGGGACCCGAACATCTACGGGCGCTATTTGGCGCTGGTGATCGTGCTCGCGATGGCGCCGCTGTTCTGGGTGCGCGAGCGTCGCGAGTTCGCCCTGCTGACGGTCCTCGTCGCGATCCTCTGGTTTGGGCTGGCGCAGACCTTCTCGCAGTCGAGCTTCATCGCCCTCGGTGCGGGCCTGGCGGTGCTGGCGGCGCTGCGCTGGAGCTGGCGCTGGACGCTTGCGGCGGTGGGGGTCGGCCTGGTCGGCGCCGTGTTGGTGGTGACCCTGGTCGGCGGCTCCGGCAAGATCAACTTCTCCCGCATCAACATCGACACCAGCGGCCGCGCCAACCTCGTCTCCGGCGGCCTCGACCTCTTCGTCGAACGGCCGCTCTGGGGCTACGGCTCGGGCTCCTTCCAGGCCGCCTACCGCGAGCACCGCGAGAACCAGGACGCGCCGGTCACGATCTCCCACACGGAGCCGATCACCGCCGCCGCCGAGCAGGGTCTTGCCGGCCTGGCCCTCTACGTCGCCTTGATCGTCGTCGCCCTCTGGACGATGGGCGCCGGGATGTGGTCCCGAGCCGCCGAGCGAGCGCCGCCCTACGCGGGCCGGGGCGCCGTGCTGGCCGCTTTCGTCGCCCTGCTGGTCCACACGATGGCCTACGCCGGCTTCTACGAGGACCCGATCACCTGGGTGCTGCTGGCGGCCGGTGCCTCGCTCGCGACCGCCGCGGCGCGCGACGTCGCGGTCCGCGACCCGGCGTAGGCTCTGAGGCGGTTGATCCCACGACCCCGCACGCCTGGATGACGCGCGTGGCACTGCGCATCTCGTCGTCCTCGGGTTTGCCTTTGGCACCACCAAAGGCTGCACCCTGCGTCCTCGACCTGCTTGACCACGCTCGCCCCCAGTCGCACGCGGTCGTGCAACCAACCGCCTTGGTGGTGAGCACCTGATGTCGGGATACCTGCGCCGCCTGGCGACTACTGGAGCCGCCTACACCGCGGCCAGCATCCTCTCGAAGCTGATCGCGGTCGCGCTGCTGCCGCTCTACACGCGGTACCTGAGCCCCACCGATTACGGCGCCGCCGAGGTGCTCTTCGCCTCGGTCGTCTCGATCAGCATCGTCGTCCGCTTCGGCCTGATCGAGGCCCTGCTGCGCTTCTATTACAAGGACGGCGAGGACCCCGCTCGGGTCGTCGCCAGCACCTTCGCCGGCCTCTTTTGGTTCTCGACGCTGGCGGCGCTGATCGTGCTGCCGTTCGCGACGCCGATCTCCGAAGCGCTGCTCGACCGCCCCGCCCCCGGCCTGACCCGGATCGCGATCGGCGGCCTCTGGGTGCTGACGATGTTCGAGTTCCTGCTCACCCTGTTCCGGCTCGAGGAGCGGGCACGGGCCTATTTCGTGACGACGATCCTCAACGTCCTGGTCACGATCGGGCTGACGATCGTCCTCGTCGTCGGCGCCGACGAGGGCGCCCGCGGGCTGCTGCTCGGCAGCTACGCCAGCGGCGCCGCCTTCGTCGCCGTCCTGATCGCCCTGCAGTGGCGGCGGCTGTCGCTGGTCTTCGACCTGGCGCTGCTGAAGCGGCTGCTGCGCTTCGGGCTGCCGACGATGCCGGCCGAGGCCTCGCTCTACCTGCTCAACCTCGTCGACCGGATCATCATCGTCCGCAGCGTCGGCCTCGCCGAGGCCGGCCTCTACTCGCTGGCGGTCAAGTTCGCGCAGGCGGTCAACGTCCTCGTCCGCGGCTTCCAGCTCGCCTGGCCGCCGCTCGCCTACTCGATCCGCGACGACGAGGAGGCCCGCCGCGCCTACGCGACCGTCGTCACCCTCTTCGTCGCCGGCTGCGCCTTCGTCGTCACCGGCATGTGGCTGTTCTCGCGCTGGATCGTGCGGGCGCTGGCGGCACCGAAGTTCTTCGACTCCTACGAAGCGGTCGGCCTGATCTCCACCGCCGTCACCCTCTACGCGCTCTACATGGTGATGGTGGTGATCCTCGGTAGGACCGGCCGCACCGAGTTCAACTTCCCGGCGGCATTCGCCGCGCTCGGCGCCAACGTCGCCCTCAACCTGCTCCTGGTGCCGTCGATGGGGATCGTCGGCGCCGGCCTCGCCCTCGTCGCCTCCTACCTGGTCGTGGTGGCGCTGATGTACGTGCTCACCCAGCGCCTCTTCCCGGTCCCCTACCAGTGGGGCCGGCTCGCCCGCGTCGTCCTCGCCACGGCGGTCCTGGTCGGCCTCGGCGAACTGCTGATGCCGACCGCGGGGGCGCTCGCCCTGCTCGGCCGCGCCGCCCTGCTCGCCGCCTACCCGCTGGGCCTCCTCCTCAGCGGCTTCTTCACCCCCGGCGAGCGCCGCTGGCTCTCACGCCTGCGCCACCCCAGCGAGATCGCCGCCGAGATCCGCCGCATGCGCGCCGAGCCAGCCGCCGTCGACGGCCGCATCCCCGAGACCTACGAGGCCGAGCAGATGGACGAGGACGCCCGCTTCTAACCCGGCCGACGGGCCGATTTCGGGAGATATAGGCCTGAAATCGGCCCGTCGGCGGGCTATTTGGCGCGGTCGCGGAGCGATTCGCCGCGGTCGGGATGCAGGGCCTGGCGGGCGTGGGCCCAGTAGACGCCGGCCGGCTGCTTCGGGAGGACGGTGGCGGCAAGGGCGCGGACGGCGTAGGACCAGGCGGTGAGCCAGCGCACGGCGCGGGCGGCACCGGCGCCGTGGTGCTTGCGCATGTAGAGGTCGCGGTTGCGGTGGAATTCGACGATCCGCGGCAGACCGGTGGCGAGGTCGGTGGAGAGCTGGTCGTGGTGGACGGCGAGGGCGTCGGGGACGAAGAGGGCGTGCCAGCCGGAGTGGGCGAGCCGCCGGGCGAAGTCGCACTCGTCGTAGTAGACGAAGAAAGCCGGGTCGAGGTAGCCGACCCGCTTGGCGGCCTCGCGGCGCACCAGCAGCGCGCTCGACTGTGCCCACTCGACCTCGCGGGTCTCCCAGCCGCTGCTCTGGACGGTGAACAGGCGGTGCAGGAAGAACGCCCCCGCGATCGCGGTGCCGACACCCGGAAAGCGCCAGGCGCAGGGCACCGGCTTGCCGTCGGCGTCGAGCAGACGCGGCCCCGCGGTCGCGGCTCGGGTGTCGGCCTCGAGCGCGCCGACCAGCGCCGCCGCCGCCCCCGACTGCAGCTCGGAGTCCTCGTTCAGCAGCAGGCAGTAACGGCCGCGCGCCTCGCGCAGCAGGGTCGAGTCGTTCTCGGCCTTGCCGGTGCGTCGCTCCAGGGCGATCAGGCGGATCTCGCCACCGAGCTCGCGCACCGCCTCGGCCGAGCCGTCCTCGGAGGCGTTGTCGAGGACGAGGACCTCGCGCTCCATCCCTTCCGGGTGGGTGCGCTCGATCGCCGCCAGGCAGGCGAGCAGGTAATCGCGGCCGTTCGTGTTCACGACGCAGTAGGAGAGCGTGGGCGGCACCGTCGGTCACGATAATCGGCCATGACAGGAAGCTGACAATTTTGTGTCGGAACCTGTCATCCGAACGATGGCCGAGATGAAGGTTCAGCTTGTTGATCCGTCGGCGTTCACGCCGCCCTACGACCGCGCACTCGCGGCGGCGCTGACGCGCGCCGGCGCCGAGGTCGAGCTGCTGACCTCGAAGTTCCTCCACGGCGACGTGCCGCCGGTCGAGGGCTACGCCGTCGACGAGCGCTTCTACCGCCGCAGCGCCGCCCGCGGCCTCGATACTCGCGCCCGCCTGCCGTTCAAGGCGGCCGAGCACCTGCCCGACATGCTGCGCCTGCGCCGCGCTCTCGACGCCGACGTCGTCCACTACCAGTGGCTGACCGCACCGGCGCTCGACGCGCTGCTGCTGCCCCGCCGCCGGCCGCGGGTGATGACCGCGCACTACATCCTGCCCCCCGAGGCGACCGGCACCCAGGTCCTCGCCGCCCGCTTCGCCTTTGGCCGCATGGATGCCGTCGTCGCCCACTCCGAGCACTCCGCCGCCCGCCTGCGCGACCAGGTCGAGCTCGATCCTGCCCGCATCCGCGTCATCCCTCACGGCGCTTTCGACTACCTGACCAGGCTGCCCGAGGAGAAGCCGCTGCCGCCGGAGCTCGAGGGCGCGGAGGGCCCGGTGATCCTCTGCTTCGGCCTGCTGCGTCCCTACAAGGGGATCGAGGTCCTGCTCGAGGCCTTCGCCCAGATCGACGGCGCCGAGCTCTGGATCGTCGGCAACCCGCGGATGGACGTGGCACCGCTGCAGGCGCTCGCCGCCGCGGCGCCCGGCCGGGTCCGGTTCGTCACCCGCTTCGTCGAGGAGGCCGAGATCCCGGCGATCTTCCGCCGCGCAGACGTGATCGCCTTGCCGTATCTCGACGCCGAGCATTCCGGCGTCCTCTACACCGGCCTCGCCTTCGGCAAGCCGCTCGTGCTCAGCGCCGTCGGCGGTTTCCCCGAGGTCGCCGCGACCGGGGCCGCCCGCCTCGTCCCGCCCGCCGCCGTCGGGGCG
>JAENWU010000012.1 GCA_016649905.1 Thermoleophilia bacterium | reverse complement strand
CGCCTGACGGCGCGCGGTTGGGAGACCGCGCCGCTGCCGGCGCCCAACGGCTCCGGCGCCTTCGTCGCCGGCCTCGACCTGCATCGCCACGAGGCGTTCGTCGAAGCCAGCGGCGGCGCCCGGCGCGCGGTTGCTCTGACTCCGGACCGGGCGGTCGGCGAGGTGACCCGCGAGGTGCTGGCCGCGGTCGGCGAGGTCGTGGGCCCGGCCGAGATCGACCCGACTCCACAGGAGGTCCCCTGGACCGTGGCGCTGGACGAGGACACCGAGCACGCCCGCTACGAGACCGGCCAGGTCGAGGACTACTTCGGCGCGGCGACCCGGGCGGCGCTGGTGCTGACCGCCCTCCGGGCTCCCTACCGCGGTCGCTCGACTCCTGTCAACGCCTGGTGGGGCTCCTTCGACCTCGCCGTCAACCTCTTCTCCGGCGACCCGGCGCCGCCGCCGTCGGACGACTTCATCATGCGCAACGCGATGGACTCCCAGGAGGTCGCGGTCGGCTGGTGGCCCGGCGATCCCCGCTACGGCAAGGCGGCCTTCTACGCCTACGCTCACCCGGCGCCGGAGGCGTTCGCCGGCGGCGAGCTCTCGGCGGCGGGGTCGCGCTGGGCCGCCGACCTCGGTGAGTACGTGCTCGACTGGGAGGACGTGATCGCCGCCGCCGACCCACAGGCGCTGGCGCTCGAGTTCGCCCGTTCCGCCTTCCAGCACGCCTGCCTGACCTGCCGCTGGGACCCTGAGCTGGCGGCCAGCGCCGAGGGCACACCGCCTCCGGTCGTCTGAGGCGAGCGTGCCGGTCGCCGCCCCGTTCGACGGCGTCATCACCAACAACGACGGGCTGGCCGGCTACGGCTACATCGTCGCTGGCAACACCGGCCCTTCATTCGGCGCTGGCGATCAACGTCGAGCTCGAGCCCGACGCCGACCACGACGGCTTTGGCGACGAGACCCAGGACTGCCAGCCCGCGAACCCGAGCCTCCACGAATCCTGCGCCCCGGTCTTCTTGCCACCACCCCCTAACCCCCTCAGCGTCGGCAAATCGGGTCCCTGCAGCGGCAACTGCGGAGGCGGCGGCGTCGTATTCCGCAACATCCCCCAGGGGATTCCGACCCCGCGTGGCGACGGCGGCGTCGTCGTCGAGCTCGCCTGCCCGGCGGCGGCCACCACGCCCTGCGGCGGCATCCTCTACGCCGAGCTGCCGCCCGGGAAAAGCCCGCGCGCACTCGCCTCGGCCAAAGCCGCGAAGCTGCTCGCCAAGGTCGAGTACAAGCTCAAGCCGGGGAAGAAGAAAGAGCTGTCGCTGAAGTTCAGCAAGAAGACACTGGACTTCCTCGCCCTCAAGCGCACCCGCAAGGTGACCGTGACGGTCCGGCCTGACGGCGGCAGGGCGAGCTCGAAGACGCTGACGCTCCGCTTCCCAAAGTGATCTCGTCCCGGGCCCGCCGACCGGTGCTGCTCATCGCCGCTGTTGCCCTCGCCCCTCTGGGCCTGGTTCTCGCCCCCGGCGCCCGCGTCGCCGTCAAGCTCGGCTGAGGACCGAGCTACTCAGCCGGCCAGCGGCTGCGGTCGCGGCAAGCGCGCGCACCAGACCGCGAAGAGGCCGACGGCGACGATCGCGCCGGCCCAGTGCAGGCCGATCAGGACGAAGAGCAGGCTCGGTAGGCCGGCGAGGACGGCGCCGAGCAGGGTCGGGCCGATCGGCAGGTTCAAGACCCTGGCGGTGAAGGCGGCGCAGAGGAGCCAGGAGGCCGGGCCGGCGAGCCAGCCGTAGTCCTCGAAGAAGCTGTGGGGGAGGGCCAGGCCGAGGGCGACGGAGAGGACGGCGACGGCCACCAGTTGCACGAGGGCGGCGCGCCAGAGGATGGCGGTATCCATGCCCCGGCGAGGCTACTGGACGACGATCTTGCCCTTCATGAAGGGGTGGATCTTGCAGTGGTAGGCGAAGGTGCCGCGCTGCTGAAAGCGGACCATGAAGGATTTGCCGGGGGCGATTCGCTTGCTGTCGAAGTTTTTGCTCGTCGTCGTGTGGGCGGTGTTGCTCTCGTTCTCGAACTCGACCTTGGTCCCTTTGGGCACGGTCAAGGTGCCCGGCTTGAAGGCGAAGTTGACGATGCCAACATTCTTGGTCGCGCTCACCTGGGCGGTGTCGGCGGCTGCGGCCTGGGTTGCCCACAGGGAGCCGAGGGCGAGGACGAAGATCGCGATCTTTCTCATGCCCCCTTATACGGAGCGGAGACGGACCGGGTTCAACAGAAGAAGTCGAGTTCGGAGCAGAGTTCCGAGGTGACGCCGCCGAGGCTGGCGACTTCTTCTTCGAGTTCTTCGAGGCGGCCTTCGAATTCACCCGTTTCTTCGACTTCGCCACGCAGTTCCTGGACTTCGGCTTCGAGCCCTTCGACTTCCGCCGCGCCGGAGGGGCCTTCCGGGCCCTGCGGTCCGCGAGGCCCCGCTGGCCCCTGCTTGCCGGCCGCTCCCGCCGGACCGGTCTCGGCGAGCAGCGCCAGCCCGGAGCCGATCGCGGCGCTGAGCACGCAGACGCCGACGACGAGGGCGATGAACTGGTTCCTGGGCAGGGAGACCATCGGAGGCGGCATCATCGCAGTCGGGCTGCGCGTTCCGGCGCCGGTAGCGATTGGCGAGTTACTCACGCACGTGGAGGAGGAAGTCGCCAAGCAACGGCGCTACCCTGATCCAGGGACCCGGGCGGTTAGCTCAGTTGGGAGAGCACTTCCCTTACAAGGAAGGGGTCACTGGTTCGAGCCCAGTACCGCCCATCTCTCGTCGACCCCCGGCGCGGGGTACGGCGAGGGCTTCGCGATGGGGATCGGGCTCAACAGCGGCACCGTGATGTCGGGGCAGGTCGGCTCCAAACGGCGGATCGAGTACACGGCGATCGGCGACACCACCAACACGGCGGCGCGGCTGGAGGGGATGACCAAAGGCTCCGGCCATCAGCTCTTCATCGCCGAGTCGACCTGGCTCGCGCTCGAAGTCGATCCGGGCGACCTCGAATTGATCGGCGACCGCGACGTCCGCGGCCGCGCCCATCAGATTCGGGTCTGGACCCTGCGCGGGCCGATGAACCCGCTAGCCGGCGGCGATCAGGGCGATCAGGAAAAGGACGACGACGTGAAAGGACTGGTCGACGGCGATCCGCAACCCAGGTGAGTCCGTCCTCACCCGCTTGACGACCGCGATGTAGAGGTCGAGCAGGCGACCGTCGTCCTGGATCCAGTGGGGAATCGCAACCAGGAGGGCGACCAGGATCGCGCGGCCGAGGCTGGCTTCGGAGGCGATCCAGATCAGCGCCGGCACGAAGGCGAGCATGTAGGTGCCGATGTGGGAGCGCAGGGCGCGGCGGCGGATCGGGTCGGCGCCAAGGCCGCCGTACTTGTGGGCAGCCTGCCAGTCGGTCTGCAGGAGGAAGTCGCCGACCAGGTGGCTGACGCCCAGAACCGCGAAGACCTCGACCCAGTTCAAGGCGCCAACCTACTGGAGGGCGAACACGACGCCGACCGTCGCGGTCACCGTCGAGGTGCCGGGCTTGGTCGGCGGTGAGGTGCCGGTGCAGCGAGGGCTGGAGCGCTTGACCGGCTGGGTGCTGACGCCGCAGTCCGCGGCCGGAGCCTTGGCGGTGGAATCGGGGACGACTTCGACCTGGCCGCCCTCGGAGATGCTGAGCGCCGGCCCGAGCACGGCTCCGGCCTGGGCGGCGAGCACTGCGGCCTTGGCTTTCGCCTTGTCGAAGGCGGCGACGAGGGCGCTGGAGTAGGCGGCTTCGGTGTCGCCGACGAAGAAGCGGGGACCGCTGACGCCGCTGGCGCCGGCCGCGATCGCGGCGGCGATCAGCTCGCCGGCGCGGTCGGGCTCGTGCAGGGTGACGCCGATCCCCTCCGAGGCGCGGTAGACGGGGCGCTCGCCGCGGAAGGACTTGCGGACCGAGATCCGGCCCGTCTTGACGTCGCCGTCCCCGACCCCGGGAATCGACTGGACGGCGGCGATCACCCCGCGCAGGCGCTTGGAGACCGCCTGCAGCGCCGCCCCCCTGGTGCGCCGTTCGGCGCTCGCCGAGAGACCGACGGTGGCGCTGTCGTTCGGAATCTGCAGCGTCGCCTTGGCGGTGACCGAGACGGTCCGTTCGACCGCCGCGGCGCTGGCGGGGACGAGCAGAATGACCAGGGCCAGCGCCAGCGGGATCAGCAGTCGTGGGTGGGCTCGCATGCGATCCATGTACCCACGATCCTAGTCGTCAAGCGAGCACCGTCCGCCCGGCCCGGCTCGATCTAGGCGGGAAGCTGCGGGGTGGCGGTGCCGCCGCGTCGGCGCTCGGCCTGGGTGACGACGTCGAAGAAGACGTCGTTGCGGCCGCGGCGCAGCCGCCGCGGCAAGGTGGGGCGGGCGCGTCGATGGGCGGTGGCGAGCGAGCGGTAGGCGGCCTCGTGGGCGCCGCTCCAGCGGATCCCGAAGATCTCCCGGACGCGGGGAGGCAGCGTCCCCTTGACGACCAGGTTCTGGGCGACGAGATTGCCGCGGGCCGCCAACGGCACCGGCTGCTCGAAGGCGACCAGCGGCGCCATCTCCAGCGCGTGCGGGGTGGCATGCAGGTCCGGGGAGGCGAGGCGCTCCTGCCACCAGGCGCGGAACTCGGGATAGCTGCCGGGGACCTCGCTCGCGGGCAACCCGAACAGCTCGCCGAAGCGGACGTAGTCCTGCCAGAGCGCCTCGCGCTCGGCTGCGCTCAGCGGCCGCACCATCGCCTCGTACATCGCCCGGCCCGAGTCGGCGATCACCGCCAGCGTCCACAGCATCAACTTCGGGTCGAAGGCCGAGTAGGCGGCGCCGGCCGGGTGGGCGCCGGCGGCCTCGGCGAGCGAGCCCTCGATCCGCTCGTGCAGGCGGTGCACCGCGCCGAGCGCCTTGTCGGCTTCCTCGCGGGTCCCGAGGAACACCGTCTCCTGGATCTTGGCGGTGCGGGCGAGCCGCGTGAACGGCCAATCGCCCGACTTCGTGCTCAGCATCGTGCCGGTGTAGGTGAGCGGTTCCAGGGCGCCGATCAGCAGCGCCCGCTGGCCGTAGAGAAGCCCCACCGAGCGCTCGCCGTGAACGCGCCGCGCCATCGATTGGCCGGGAGGGAAGTAGTGGTCACTGTCGCTCACTGGCTGTCTAGCCAGGAACCCTACTCCGGGGTCTACTCGCCGGGTACGGCCGGCGGCTGCGTCATCGCCACCAGGGCGGCGCCGGTGCCGCGGGGCTCGACCAGCGTGTGGAGGTCGTGGGAGGCGAAGATCTCGTCGAGTTCCTCGCGGGTCAGCGTCTCGCGCTCGAGCGCGCAGGCGGCGAGGTCGTCGAGGCACCCGCGGTTGGCGGCGAGCAGCGCCCGCGCCCGCCGGTAGGCCTCGCGGGCGAGCGTCATCGAAGCGATGTCGACGTCGCGGCGGGTCGAGTCGGAGACCGCGTAGTCGCCGGTCGGCAGCGCGATCGGCGGCGGCCCATCGTGGTCGAGCGCGACGCCCATCCCGAACTCGGCGACCATCTGTTTGCAGACCAGGTGCACGCGGGAGAGGTCGTCGACCGCGCCCGAGTAGGACTCGCCGAGCACGACCTCCTCGGCGGCGCGACCGCCCAGCAAGGTGACCACCTCGTCGAGCAGCTGGTCGCGGGACTTCAGGTAGGTGTCCTCCTGCGGCGAGTGGCCGACGAAGCCGAGTGCCGGCCCGCGCGGGACGATGCTGAGGATCTCCGGCGGGTCGAGGCCGAGCAGGCGACGGCAGAGCGCGTGGCCGGCCTCGTGGAAGGCGACGATCCGCCGCTCCTTGGGGCTGAGGCGGCGGGCCTGCTGGGAGCCGACCGATTGGCGCAGCAGCGCCTCGTCGAGATCCTCGCGGCCGACCTGGGTGCGGCCGGCGCGGCCGGCGATGATCGCGGCCTCGTTCAGCGCGTTGGCGAGCTGGGCGCCGGTCATCCCGGTCGTCTTGCGGGCGACGTCGGTGAGGTCGAGGTCGTCGGCGAGCGGCTTGCCGGTCGCGTGCGAGCGCAGGATCGCCTCGCGACCGTGGCGGTCGGGCGGCGCCACCAGCACCTGGCGGTCGAAGCGACCGGGGCGCAGCAGCGCCCGGTCGAGCTTGTCGACGTAGTTGGAGGCGGCGATCACGATCACGGTCGCGTCGGTCTTCTCGAAGCCGTCCAGCTCGACCAGCAGCTGGTTCAGCGCCTGCTCGCGCTCGCTGGTGCCGCCATCGCCGCCGCTGCCGGAGCGGGCGCCGCCGATCGCGTCGAGCTCGTCGATGAAAATCACCGCGCGGCCCGACTTGCGCGCCTCCTTGAAGAGGCGGCGGATGCGGGCGGCGCCGCGGCCGACGAACATCTCGACGAAGGCGGAGCCCGAGGCCGCGTAGAAGTCGACGCCGGCCTGGGCGGCGACCGCCCGGGCCAGCATCGTCTTGCCGGTTCCGGGCGGGCCGTAAAGGAGCACCCCGCCGGGGGGGCGGGCGCCGAGAGCAGCGAAGCGCTTTGGGTCGCGAAGCCATTCGGCGACGTCCATCAGCTCGTCCTTGGCGGCGTCGACGCCCTGCACGTCCTCCCAGAGGACCGGGGCCGTCTTGTTCGCCTTCACCGTTTCCGGCTTGGTCGAGCCCATCGTGCTGCGCAGCAGGCGCAGGAAGACGAGCAGCAGGCAGGCCATGAAGATGACCCCGAAGACCGGATACCAGTCGAAGAAGAATTCTTGGATGTTGGTCGCCATGGCATGCAGTCTGGAGGTATGGCGTCCAAATCACCAATCACACATCTGTCCAGATCGGCCCGCAGCGCTAAAGAACGGCGGACTTTTTCGGTGTCTGCCTGGCTGCGTGGGTGCCGCTCGGACTCCTAGGATCAGCGGCAATGGACGGACGTCGAGTCGCCAGCGCACCTGAGTTGAAGGCCCAGATCGAAGCCGAACGCGCCGGTCGGCCCTTTTTCGTCTACCGCGACGGCGATGACGAGCAGGCGATCCTCACTGTCGAAGCGGGCGCCAGCGAGCTCTGGGTGGGGCGCGCGGAGTCGGCCGACGTGCGACTGGCCTGGGACGAGGAGGTCTCCGCCCTGCACGGCCAGATCGAGGTCGTGCGCGACGAGTGCACGCTGGTCGACGACGGCCTCTCCCGCAACGGCTCCTACGTCAACGGCGAGCGCGTCCACGGTCGCCGCCACCTGCGTGATGGCGACGCGATCCGCTTCGGCCGCACCGAGGTCCTCTATCGACGCCCGGGCGAGGACGCGCCGGAAGCGACGGCGATCGCCAGCGAGGCCCCTGCCGCGGCGACGGTCTCCCCGGCCCAGCGCAAAGTCCTCGTCGCCCTCTGCCGTCCTTATAAGGACGGCGGCAAGTTCGCGACGCCGGCGACCAACCAGGAGATCGGCACCGAGCTCCACCTCAGCGTCGACGCGGTCAAGACCCACATGCGCGCCCTCTTCGAGAAGCTCGGGGTCGGCGACCTGCCGCAGAACCAGAAGCGGGTGGCCCTGGTCGAGCGGGCGCTGAACGCCGGCGCGGTTACGCAGCGCGACCTTTAGCCCACGCCCCTGGCCGGGTCCTCAGCCGCAAAGCGGGCAACCGCTACGTCTTCCGCGTCCTCGCCTCCCGCTGAGCGCGTTCCCCCTCGAGCGCATCGGAGTTTGACCACAGCCCGCTGGGGTCAAAGTCGGAAGGGGTGAGCGGGTTCACCCCTGGGGTCCCTGGGAGCGGGGTTCGTTCCGAGCGAAGGTTGGTCCACGGCACACGCCGACCAACTCGAACCCAGGAGGAACATCAGATGACCCGCATCGCCCCGACCACTCTCACCACCAAGCTCGCCCGTCACATCGGCTTCATCGCCGCCTTCGCTGCCCTGATCGCGGCGATGGTCGTCCCGGCCACCGGCATGGCCGCGGCCCCGGTCAAGTTCGGCGCCAAGCTGAACCCGACCGTGCAGCCCTCAAACGGCTCGCCCGGTCTCAAGTGCAGCCAGGAAGCTCCCGCGACCGCCTGCACGATGATCCAGAACGAAGCCTACGGTCGCCCCGACGGCGGCGAGCTGGCGCCGAAGACCGGCACGATCAAGAAGATCCGGGTCATCGCCGCCGACGCCGGCAGCTTCCGCCCGCAGATCGCCAAGGTCAAGCGCTCGACCCTGTTCGGCACCAACGAAGCGAAGGTCGTCTACACCGGGCCGAAGCTCTCCTACACGGGCCAGACCGAAGCCAACGAGGAAAGCGGCGCCTACAAAGTCGAGACGTTCGACGTGAACATCCCCGTCAAGAAGGGCCAGCAGCTCGCCCTGCGCGGCAACATCAGCTCGATGGTCCGCTGCTCCTCGGGCGGCGACAACACGCTTCTCTACACCCCGCCGCTGCTCGCCGGCAAGCCGTTCAAGGCCGCCAGCGAGACCGACGGTTGCTGGATCCTGATGGAGGCCGTCATCCGCTAACCCGCCCCGTCTCTCCCGCACCCTCCACGAGGCCCCGCTGCAGCGGGGCCTCGCTGCGTTTCCGAGGGCGCTCGCTCGATGTCGTATTTCTGCCCGGATACCGGAGAGAAATACGACATCGCCTCAGAGGTCGCGCACGACCTGGGAGCCGCCGACGATCGCCTCTTCGCCGGAGTCGCCGAAGACGATCCAGGCCTTGTTGCCGCCGTCGTAATCGGGCGCCCAGAGCTTCATCGTCGCCGGCCGGTCCCAGACCGTGACTTCCTCCTCGCCGGTCGAATCGATCCCCCGCCAGATCCGCACGAAGGGGTTCTCGGCGAGCTCGTCGCCGATCGTCGTCGGCTCTTTGTGGCCGGGATGGACGCGGGTCTCCGGCGGCAGCTCCAGCAGCCGCAGCACCGAGGCCTGGAGGTCGTCGAAGCCGCTGGCGCCGGGCGCCATCGTGCCGCCGACGGTGCCCTTGAAGAGGACGTCGGCGGTGAAGACGTCGCTGCCGTCGACGAGGTAGGCGAGGTGGCCGGCGGCGTGGCCGGGGGTGTAGATCGCCTCGATCTCGATCCCGTTGGCGTCGAGCTTCTCGCCGTCGGCGAGGGTGATCTCGACCTCGTCGTCGAGCTCGGCGGCGGTGTCGGCGTGGGCGACCAGCGGCGGGTTGCCGAGCTTCGCTCGCGCCTCCGGCAGCCCGGCGATGTGGTCGCCGTGGGGATGGGTGACGAGGATGTGGCTGATCTCGATGCCCTCGCGCTCGGCCTTCTCCAGCAGCGGATTGAGGTCGTCGTTGCCGTCGATCAGGACGCCGGTGCCGCGCTCGCGGTCGGCGACCAGGTAGGCGTTTGACAGCCACATCGGGTTCTCGGTTCTCTCGACGATCAACGCTCCTCCTTCATCGTGGGGTGTCTGAGCTTACGGGTCCCCATAGGGACCTAAGCTCAGACACGTCCGAGGCGCGTCTGGTGCTGGGCGCTGCCTTCGAGCAGCGTCCGCGCGACCAGCTCCGGGTCGTCCCACATCGGCGTGTGGCCGACGCCGGGGAGGACGAGGAAGCGGCCGCCGGCGGGGCGGCGCCCGGGCTTGGGCGGACCGACCAGGCGGTCGTGTTCGCCCCAGGCGATCGTCACCGGCACGTCGTCGGGGTAGCCGCTGGGATCGAAGATCTGCGAGCGCATCGCCCGGTTGGCGCCGTCGTAGCCGCTGGCGTCGATCCAGCCGAGCACCAGCTCGCGGCCGGCGGCGAGCGGGATCCGCTCCGGGCGGGCGGCGAAGGTCGCCAGCATTCGCCGCCGGATCGGCGGCACCCAGAGCGCCAGTGAAATCAGCGGCCGCAGGCGGCGGCCCCAGCGGCGGGTGTCGCCTTTGCGTTCGCCGAGCGGGCCGCGCCAGAGCCCGGCGGGGGAGAGGGCGGTGACCGAGGCGGCCCAGCCGGCGCGTCCCATTTCCAGCCCGACCCAGCCGCCGAGCGAGTTGCCGGCGACGTGCGGGCGCTCGACGCCGAGCTCGAGGCAGCGCTCGTGCAGCGTCGCGGCGATGTTCGCGGCGGTCGGCTCGATCTCCGCCGGCAGCGGCGCCGCCGCACCGAAGCCCGGTATCTCGAGAACGATCACCTGGCGCTCGTCGGCCAGCAGCTCGAGCACCGGGTCCCAGACCCCGGCGCTGCCGCCGAGGCCGTGGATCAGCAGCAGCGGCTCGCCGCCGCCCGCCTCGCTCAACGCCATTTCGGCTTCGCGAAGAGCGCCTGCACGTCGCCGATCCGCCGCTCGCGGAAGCCGGCCTCCGAGGAGCTCAGGTAGAAGTCCCAGAGGCGCCGGAAGCGCTCGTCGTAGCCGCCCGCTTGGCGGAGCTTGTCCCAGGCGTCGAAGAAGCGCTCGCGCCAGCTCGCCAAGGTCGGCGGGTAGTGGGCGGTGATGTCGTCGATCCAGACCTGACGCATGTTGGTCACGCGGCTGAGGCTATTGGCGATCAGCCCCAGGGAGGGCAGGCAGCCGCCCGGGAAGACGTGGGTGTTGGCGAAGCTCTTGGCCGCCTTCTCGACCTCGTAGATGCGGTCATCGATCGTGATCGCCTGCAGCAGCATCGCGCCGTCGTCGGTGAGCAGTTGGTCGCAGCGGCGGAAGTACTCGTCGAAGTACTGCCAGCCGACCGCCTCGATCATCTCCACCGAGACGAGTCGGTCGTAGCGGCCCTCGAGGTCGCGGTAGTCCTCGAGCAGCACCGTCACCTGGTCCTCGAGCCCGGCCTCGCGCACCCGCTCGCTCGCCAGTTCGTGTTGGGCGCGGGAGATCGTCGTCGTCGTCACCCGGCAGCCGCTGCGGCGGGCGGCGTGGATCGCCAGCCCTCCCCAGCCGGTGCCGATCTCCAGCAGGTGGTTGTCGGGACCGAGTTCGAGCCGGTCGCAGATGCGGTCGAGCTTGGCGACCTGAGCCTGCTCGAGCGTCGCCCCGTCGTCGGGGTAGTAGGCGCAGGAGTACATCATCCGCTCGTCGAGGAAGGCTGCGAAGAGGTCGTTGCCGAGGTCGTAGTGGGCCGAGATGTTCTGGCGGGCGCCGTGGCGGGTGTTCTCGGGGACGAGCCCGCGCAGTCGGTGTAGGGCGGCGCGCGGGCGGGCGATCGCGCCGCGGACGCCGTCGAGCTCGCGCAGCTCGCGGGCCGCGATCTGGATCAGGGCGACGAGGTCGTCGGTCTCCCAGAGGCCGTCGACGTAGGTCTCGCCGAGGCCGACGCTGCCGCGCAGCGGCCCGCGCCAGGCGGCCGGGTCGTGGATCGTCACCGTCGCCCGCAGGTCGGATTCTTCGGGGCCGAAGCAGCGGCTGCGGCCGCCTTCGATCACCTCGATCTGGCCCCTTGAGACCCGACCGAGGACGGTGCCGACGGCTGCCCGCGAGAGCGTGTCCCTCATGGCGAGATGAACCCTTTCGGGCGGCTTCCCTGCGGGTGTGGGAAGTAGCGGGCGCCCTTCAGCTTCAGGCGCAGCGACTGCGCGTAGATCTTCGCCACCACCTGCAGCGACATCGCCGGGTAGCGGGCGAGCAGGCGGTTCAGCAGCGGCCGCGAGAGCTCGCGGCGGCGCAGGTTGAGGGTGGCGTCGAAGGACTTGCCGGCGGCGGCGCGGGGGCGCGACTCGATGTGGACGGCGAGGCGCTCGCCGGGTTCGGTCGCGCGGAAGGCGTAGGTCTGATCCATGCCCATCAGGGGAGAGACGTGAAGAGTCTTGTCGAGCTCGTCGGACAACACCGTACCCGCCGACCCCCCTCGCGCAAGCACGTAGGCATGGCGCTCCCCCCAGGGGATGTTCTCGACGTCGGCGACGACGGCCTCGACCCGCTCGCCGGCGGCGTCGAAGCAGTAGTAGAAGCTGACCGGGTTGAAGGAGTGGCCGAGGTAGCGCAGGCCGGCGAGCAGGCGGACCGGGCCGGCGGGGCGCTGTCCGGTCGCGGCCTCGACCGCGTCGCGGGCGCAGGCGTCGAGCGGGCGCTCAGGGTCGCCCATGAAGTCGCCACGGCGGAAGCGCGCCGGGGCGCCGCGCCGCGCCGACCATCCTGGAAAAGGATCGAGCACCCCCGGCAGCTCAGCCAGGTCGAGGTACATCAGGAAGAACCGGTACTCGAACTCGTGATCGATCGGCTCGAAGCGCCGGTGCCGAATCGTTCCCTCGTAAACGGCCGACGCGGTCACGCCGCCAACGCCTCCTCGGGGGTGTCTGAGTTCCCGGTCCCATAGGGGGCCGTTAGCTCAGACACGTCTGGGGACGCGAGGGGACGGCGGCCGGCAGCCGCGATCGCGTCGGCGACGCGCAGGCCGCTGACGACGCCGTCCTCGTGGAAGCCCCAGCCCCAGTAGGCGCCGCAGAAGTGGGTGCGGCGCCCACTGGTGCTGATCTCGGCGTGGCGGGCCTGGGCGGCGACGCCCTCCCGCGTGTAGATCGGGTGGTCGTACTCGAAGCGCTGGAGCACCGCCGCCGGGTCGATTTCCTCGCCGCGGTTGAGGGTGACGAAGTAGTCGCGCTTGCTGCGCAGCCGCTGCAGGTTGTTCATCCAGTAGGTGACGGTGCTGCCGCGCGGCGGCCCCTCGGCGAGGTGGAAGTTCCAGCTCGACCAGATCGGGCGCCGGCGCGGCATCATCGCCGTGTCGGTGTGGAGGACTGCTTCGTTGCGCTGGTAGGGGATCGCGCCGAGGACCTGGCGCTCGGCGGCGCTCGGGTCAGACAGCATCGCCAGCGCCTGGTCGGAGTGGGTCGCGATCACGACCTGGTCGAAGCGCTCGCTCTCGCAGCCGTCGGCCTCGACCCGGACGCCGTCGGCGTTGCGATCGATCCGGCGTACCGGCGTGTTCAGCCGCACTCGCTCGCGCCAAGGCGCCGAGATCGCCTCGACGTAGCGCACCGAGCCGCCGGCGACGGTCCGCCACTTGGGCCGGTCGCGCAGGCTGTACATCCCGTGGTTCTCGAAGAACTCGGCCATGAAGCTGGCCGGGAAGCTCCACATCTGCTCCGGGTCGGCGGACCAGACCGCGGAGGCCTGGGGGACGATCAGGCGCTCGATGAAGTGCTGGGAGTAGCCCTGCTGCTCGAGCCAGGCGCCGAGCGAGGGCGCGGTCCCGTTCATCACGATCAGGGCGCGCGCCTCGCGGTTGAAGCGGCGCCAGTCGCGCAACATCCCGAGGAAGCTCGGGCTGAGCAGGTGGGCGGGGCGGGCGAAGAGTCCCCAGGGGGTGCCGGAGTACTCGAAGCGGCCGCGCCCGTCGGCGACCGAGAAGCCCATGTGGGAGGGCTGGGCGGCGACGCCGAGCTCGTCCAGCAGCGCTTCGAAGTTGGGGTAGTTGCGGTCGTTGAAGACGATGAAGCCGGTGTCGATCCAGAGGTCTCCGCCGTCCTCACCCGCGACCCGGACCGTGTTCGTGTGGCCGCCGAGCCGCGGTCCCGCCTCGTAGACGGTGATCTCGTGCTCGCGGTGCAGCCCGTGGGCCGCCACCAAGCCGGACACGCCGGTTCCAACTATCGCGATTCTCATCGGTCGTTCCCTACGCAACCGATCGCCGATCGGTTGCATCGGCGGTCTTGACCGGCTACCCGTACGGCTTGTAGATCAGACGGTGGCCGAGCAGCTCGGAGACGGTGGCGAAGCGGTAGCCGCGGCCGCGCAGGGTGTCGATGATTCCCGGCAGCGCCGCCAGGGTGCCGTCGCGGGGGCCGCCGCCGTCGTGCATGAGGATGATCGAGCCGGGCCGGGCGGCGTCGACGATCCGCGAGTAGACGGCGCCGCTGCCCGGGTTCTGCCAGTCGGTGGGGTCGACGTCCCAGGTGATCGTCTGCATCCCGAGGCCGCCGGCGGTGGCGATCACGCCGGCGTCGACGGCGCCGCCGGGCGGGCGGAAGAGGCAGGGCTCGAAGTGGGTGTAGTCCTCGATCAGCGAGGCGGCGCCGGCGATCTGCGCGTGGCCGGGGAATTCGACGTGGTTCATCGTGTGGTCGCCGATCTCACTGCCCTGGGCGAGGATTTCCCGCATCACCTCGTCGCGGCCGGGCATCTCCTGGCCTACCTGGAAGAAGGTCCCGACCGCGTCCTTTTCGCGCAGCACCTGGAGGAAGCCGGGCGTGTAGTCGCTGGGGCCGTCGTCGAAGGTGAGGGCGACGACGGGACGGTTACGCGGCCCGGCGCTGACCAGCCCAGCACTGCCGCCGCTGCAGCCGACCGCGCGGACCGGCCGCAGGCGGAAGGTCCGCCGCCCCGCGGCCGGCAGCGCCTCGGCGCAGCGCCGCCGCAGCTCGCAGCCGTGGCTCTCGAGCGCTCGCCAGCCCCAGCGGCCGGGACGGAAGCCGGCGTCGGCTGGGTCGAGAGCGACGACAAGCTTGCGGGGGCTCACGCGCCGCACGCTCGCGGGAACGCTGGTCCCGCCGCTCGGCCGCTGCTCGTCGTCGGCGAACTCCATCCCGACCCGGTGGTGGGCGCGGCTGCCGCCGAGGCAGAGCCGGCGCTCGAAGCCCTCGCCCGACGGCTTCCCCAGCCCCAGGCAGAGGTACCGCGACGATGCCCGCCGCGCGTCCGGCCGCGGCTGCAGCCGGCGCAGCGCCACCGGCTTCGCGGTGCGCACGGTGAAGACCAGCTCGCGGCCGGCCTGGAAGAGGTCCGCGGCGACCAGGCGCTGGCGCATGGCCGCTCCGGGGGCGCGTTTGCCGGGCGCGGCGGCCGGCTTGGCGAGCGCCGCTCCGGGCAGCAGCAGCAGCGCGGCAGCGGCGAGCGAGGCCGCGCACAGGATCTTGCGAGAGCGAGGGATTGGCGGGTACCGGGGCGCGGGGTGCGGCAGGGTGCCATCTTAAGGGCGCGTTCCGCAGCGCCCAGGCAGCGACCGTGTTCAGAGGTGAAGTGAGGCACCCACGCATTCAGAGGCGACGCCGGTCCCTGGCCCTGCTCGGGGCCCTCGTCGCGCTGGCCGCCCTCGCGGCGGCGCCGGCATCCCTGGGCGCGCCGACGACCGGCGGCGCCGGCGGCGAAGTCGAAGAAGCGCCCGTCGTCAGCAACACGCCGTTCGACCGCCATGGGATGTGGATCTGGTACCTCTCGCGCTCGGAGGGCGGCAGCGTGCCGACGATCATCGCCCGCGCCAAGGCGGCCGGGATCGGCACCGTCTACGTCAAGTCCGGCGACGGCGGCGACGTCTGGTCGCAGTTCAACCGGCAGCTGGTCCAGCGCCTCCACGCCGGCGGCCTCGACGTCTGCGCCTGGCAGTTCGTCTACGGCGACCGGCCCGCCGCCGAGGCCCAGGCCGCGGCAATCTCCGTCGCCCGCGGTGCCGACTGCTTCGTGATCGACGCCGAGGGCGATTACGAGGGCAAGTACGCCGCCGCCGACCTCTACATGAGCAGGCTGCGCGCCGCCGCCGGCGAGACGTACCCGATCTCCCTGGCCGGCTTCCCTTATGTCGACTACCACCCGTCCTACCCCTACTCGGTCTTCTTCGGCCCCGGCGGCGCCAGCTTCAGCCAGCCGCAGATGTACTGGAAGACGATCAGCACCTCGGTCCGCGCCGTCTTCGAGCACACCTACCTCTACAACCGCATCTGGGGACACCCGATCTACCCCCTCGGCCAGACCTACGAAGCGCCCGGCAACGGCCAGCTGAAGCTGTTCCGCCGCTTCGCCGCCAGCTTCGGCGGCCTGGCACCGAGCTGGTGGGACTGGCAGGAGACCGACAACAAAGAGTGGGCGGCGCTCGGCGCCAGCAGCGCCCTCAAACCGGTGACCGGCTACCGCCCCAGCTTCGAACACCCGCTGCTGAAGAAAGGCAGCAAGGGCGACATGGTCGTCTGGGCGCAGGAGCATCTGATCGCGGCCGGCCAGGAAGTGCCGGTGACGGGGATCTTCGGCAAGGTGACCCGTGCCGCCGTGCGCGCCTTCCAGGAAGAGAAGGGGATGCCGGTCGACGGCCAGATCGGCACCGACACCTGGCGGGCGCTGCTCGCCTATGTCCCGTACCGGGTGCGCTGGTCCGCGGCCCGCGCCAGAGCTTCTGCCAGCGGCCGCGCCGCGCCGGCCCGCCGCCCGCTCTCGGCTTCGCTGCCCGCCAAGGGCTACGAGATCAGCCCCGGCTCGGCGCCCTAACTTCTTCTGTCGACGGGCCGATTTGTCGCCTATAGCTCGACAAATCGGCCCGTCGACCTAAGGGTCAAGCCTTCAGCGTCGTCTCGAGCCGGCCCAGGGTGGGGGACTCGATCACGACCTCGTCACCGTCGCCGAGCCAGACCCGCGGCTTGCGGCTGCTGCCGACCCCCGAGGGGGTGCCGGTGGAGACGATGTCGCCGGGCTCCAGCGTCATCAGCCCGGAGAGGTGGGAGAGCAGGTGGGCGACGCCGAAGATCAGGTCGTCGGTCGTGGCCGCCTGCATCCGCTCGCCGTTCAGCGTCAGCGCGATCTCGATCGCGTCCGCCGGCCCCGCCTCGTCGGGGGTGACCAGCCAAGGCCCGCAGGGGGCGGAGCCGTCGAAGACCTTGCCGGCCATCCACTGCGGCGTTTGGAACTGGAGGTCGCGAGCGGAGAGGTCGTTGAGCAGGGTGTAGCCGGCGATGTGGTCGAGCGCGCCGGCCTCGTCGACGTCCTTGGCCCGGCGCCCGACGACGAAGGCGACCTCGGCCTCGTAGTCGACCTTGGTGCTGTTGGCCGGCAGCTTCACCGTCGCCCCGGGCGCGGCGAGCGCGTTGCGGTACTTGCCGAAGATCGTCGGCGCCGCCGGCAGCTCGAGCTCGAACTCCTCCGCGTGGCTGCGGTAGTTGAGACCGATGCAGACGATCTTGTCGGGATCCGGGATCGGCGCCAGCAGCGCCACTGCGGCGAGCGGGTGCGAGGGGGCGCCGGTGTCGCCGAGCCGCCCACGCAGGTCGTCCACCCGGTCGGCGGCGAGCAGCTCCCGCAGCCCGCCGCGGTGCGGCTCGCCGAGCAGCGCCCAGGCGTCGACGACGCGATCGTCCTCCAGCACCCCGGCGCGAGCGCCGTCGCCGGCGTCGTAGCTGACCAATCTCACGGCCGGGAGACTAGATCAGCCGGCGCCGAGTCGCGGTCGTAGTTGTCTCCGCATACCGGAGACAACTACGACCGCACCCGCTGTCAGGCGCGGGCCGGCTCCGGTTCGGGCTCGTTGCCGCGCACCAGTCCCAGCACCAGCAGGAACAGCGCCGACGAGAACGTGACCAGGCCGCCCCAGTCGATCCGGGTCGCGTTGGGATCACGGGACTCGGCCAGCTTCCAGTAGGTGACGGCGATCGCCGCCAGGCCGATCGGCACGTTGATCAGGAAGACCGACTCCCAGCCGAAGCCGTCGGTCAGCAGGCCGCCGACCAGCGGGCCGATCGCGACGGCGATCCCGATCGTGGCGCCGTAGATGCCCATCGCCATGCCGCGCTCGGCGCCGCTGGGGAACTCCTGGGCGACGAGGGCGAGGGAGACCGCGAACATCACCGCGCCGCCGATGCCCTGCAGGCCGCGGGCGAGGTTGAGGAAGGTGGGGTCGGGGGCGAGGGCGCAGAGCAGCGAGGCGATCGAGAAGATCGCCAGCCCGATCGCGAAGACGCGACGGCGGCCGAGCCGGTCGGCGAGCGAGCCGGCGGTCAGCACCAGGGCGGCGAGCGAAAGCGCGTAGGCGTCGATAACCCACTGCAGGTCGGTGAAGCTGCCGCCGAGGTCGGCCTGTACAATTCGTAAGGAAGCCTTGTCAGGCTCCCTGATCAAACGACCTTATCAGGCTCCCTTACTAAATGCCCATTCCCCCCGACACCCCCCTGCACCAGCTCCCCCTCCCGGGTCTCCTCGAGATGGCCTCCGAGGCCCTGTTCGTCGATTTCCGCAAGGACCTCGTCGAGGCCGGCTACGGCGATATCCGCCCGACCCACGGCTGCGTCTTCCGCTTCGTCCACGAGGACGGGATGCGCCTGACCGAGCTGGCCAGCCTCGCCGGCATGACCAAGCAGTCGATCGGCGAGATCGTCGACGACCTCGCCGCCCGCGGCTACGTCGAGCGCATCCCCGACCCAGCCGACCGCCGCGCCAAGTTGATCCGCCTCACCGACAGCGGCGAAAAGGCCCAAGGCGTCGGCCTCGAGCTCTTCACCGAGCTCGAACAGCGCCTGGCCGACCGCTACGGCGCCGAGCGCGTCGCCGACCTCCGCACCCTGCTCGAAGAGATCGCCGCCACCGAGATCCCCCAGTTCGTCCCCGAGCTCTCCCGCCCAGAGCCCGCAGCGGTCTAGACCCGCTAGATTTCGCTCCGGGCCGCTCCCCGCTGGCCCGTCCGAGCACTCTCGGGGGCGTAGCTCAGTTGGTTAGAGCGCCGGCCTGTCACGCCGGAGGTCGCGGGTTCGAGTCCCGTCGCTCCCGCTCCCCTTCGTGCCTGCAAATCAGGGGGTCGGCTTGCTGGCCGTCGAATTAACCGGGCGGGTTTCTGGGCACTCTTTCAGGCACGAGTGCCTGAAAGCGCGGTGAATCACCCGCTGATCCCCGCTGGTCCGGCGCTCACCGACTCGCTTCCGGGCGCGAGCAGAGCTAACGTCGCGAGGCCAACTGAATAAGCGCCCCGGCGGCGCGCAAACGCCCCGGGGCCGGCACCGAAGGTCAGGCCTTCGATGCAAGAGAGACGCTATCGGCGTAGCCCCCGTGGGGCAAAGATCGCGGGTCGCTCTTCGGTGCCCGACCGCAAGGAGGGGCACCGTGCCCGATACCACGATCACCATCGCCCGCGACCAGCGCGACGGGCTCTACGAACTGGTCCGCAACCACCTCGGCTCGATCGAGGACTTCTGGGTGGCGCTGGAGCGGATTAAGGACTTCGCCACCGCCGAGCGGCTGGGCTTGGAGTTCGCCGAGGACTTTCAGCTGCTGGGGGATATCGGCTGGAGCGAACACGACTACCGTGAGAGCTACGTGCTGACGATGGCGCCCGCAGCCCTCATGGGACTGCTGCGGCGACTGCGGGAGGAAGCAACTCACGTCCTCATCGAGCGTGGAACCGAGGCGCGCTCGAGCCGGGAGGACGCTGGCACCGACCGCCGCTTCCAGCTCGGCTACGAGGTCTGCGAGACCGTACTGGCCGACCTCGATCGGGGGCATCAGTCGTGAGCGGCAGGCGAGCAGATGGACCGGGGGTGGCCCTGGTCGGCCGGCGCTTCGCGGAGAACGCAGTCTCGCTGCGGCGCCGCTCGGAGCTCTCGCAGGCCGAAGCCGCCGAAAGGTCGGGACTGCACCGCACCGAGATCAGCCTGCTGGAGCGCGCCCTTCGCCTCCCCCAGCTCGACACGATTATCCAGCTCGCGGGCGCCGTTGAAGTAGAGCCGTGTGACCTACTTGACGGAATGGCGTGGAACGTCAACCGCGGCCGACTACATGGCTCCGGCGCGCCGCCGGGAAGCTTCGAGGTCAGGGTCGGTAGCCGTTGGGTGGAGGCCTAGGTGGATTCCTCGCGCGTTGCCCAATACTTCGGGCGCCGGCTCTGGCGCCAGCGGCGGTTGGCCTACCTCAGTCAGGCCGAGCTGGCTCGTCTACTCGACCTGGATCGCTCCGAGATCGGCAAGCTCGAGCGCGGGATGCGAATCCCCCGCCTCGACACGATCCTCAAGCTGGCCGCAGGCGTGGAAGTGGACCCCTGCGAGCTGATCGCCGGGCTGCGCTGGCGGCCGAGGATCGAGGTCCCCGCCGGTGGGACCTACGTCGGGCGCGGCTCAGGGTCAAGCGACGGGCGAGCGGAGGCCCGCCGGTGAGCCCCAGACGCCCGACGCCGCCCGCCGACGAGTTGCGCGAGCGGTTGGGGAGCAACCTGCGGGGGCGTCGCGAAGAGCTCGGCATCAGCCAGGAAGAGCTCTCGCTTAGGGCAGAGCTGAGCCTCACGGCGATTTATCCGGTCGAGTTGGGGCGCAGGGTGCCGAAGATCGACACTTTCATTCGCCTGGTCGGCGCCCTAGAGACGACGCCCGGCGCGTTGAGCGCCGGCATCGTCTGGGTGCCGGCCGAGCGGGTGGTGAGCCCGGGCGAGTTCGAGGTCCCCGAGGATCTCGAGCTGGCGGCGGAGGTAGCCGGCCTGCGAGAGGACGAAGCGTCACCCGAGGGGGCGTCGAAGAAATGAGTCCCGGACCGGGGAAGCCAGGGGAGTTGAGCTACCAGGCCCGGGCGCGGCTCGCCGACAACCTGCTCGTGCGACGCCGGCGCGCCGGGCTCTCCCAGGGGGAGCTCTCCGAGCGCGCGCTGGTCTTCCGCGGACGGATCGCGAGGATCGAGAACGGCAACGTCACCGCGCAGCTCGATACCTACGTCCGGCTTGCCGGGGCGCTCTCGATCACGCTCGACGAGCTGTTGGCGGGCGTCACCTGGAGGCCCGGCGTCATCCATTCGGAAATCAAAGCGGGCTACGAGGTCGAGTTCGAGGTCGAAAACCCGATCGACCGGTGAGCGGAGAAGCCTGCTTCTATATTTCAGGTAGGTCGCCTTAGTCGGACCTTCCGCGCTGCCTCCTCCTTACCGGCAGCCCCTTGACGCCGCTGCCGGTGCTTTCAACTTGATCGACTGCGGTCCGAGAAAGGCACCGGAACCCGATTCGGGCGCGACTTGCTGTGGCGGTCGGCACGCCCCACAGAACGTCTCGAAGCACTTCGGCGTTCTCCATTCCGAGGGGCCTTTCGTCTGTCCCAGGCACGGCAGCCGCTCGCGCTACCGTCCTGTCGACCCCCGGTTCAAACACTGCGGCTTCGTCCTCCGGGGGCCTCGGCTGGCCAGGCCGAGGTGAGCGCCGGATTGCCGTTAGGGCTGTTGGCAGCAAGGCTCTCGGACCTCAGCGCGCAGAGGTATGGCTGGGCGAGGCTGGGACCAGACTCGATTAAAAATTGAGTTTTGGGTATTGAGAAATCCTCATATAAATGAATTAATACTGATTGAGTTCGCGCGCGGTCCCGTCCATTTCAGCCGGTAGGGGGAGCAGTTATGTCTAAGTTGCGATTGGGCCCAATGGGGCTCGAGCTGATCACCTGCCAGCAAATCGGACCTCAACGGAGTTCGTCTAGGTGAGTGGGTCGCACAAGCTGTGGCGGCTGGTCATCTTCGGCGTTCTACTTCTCGCGGTTTTAGTGACCGGACAGGCCACGCGCGGCGAAGATGACGCTCGGGCTTCTGAAAACCCTGCACCGCCGAGTGAGCTCCTACTAGAGCCGGCCGAGGTCTCCGCGGCCCTGGCTGCCGGCCATGAGGCCTACTCAGAGGAATTGAGCCAGCGCAAAGAGGAGCTTGCTGAACCTCGGGCGGTTTCTGAGCGACTGCGGTCGCGTCAAGCGTACGCGGGCCTCGGCTCCGCCGAGGCCCAGCAGTTGGCCTTTGCAACCTTCGCGACTACCTTCGAGGAGCTCGATGCGGATCCCGCTCGCTTCCTCAGCAACGCCCGCCTCGACAGGGTCGTCGAAGCCGATGCTGCGACGGTGACCAGCGATGGGGACACCCAGCTGCTCGAAGCCGGGATACCGGTGCGAACCAAGGACGAGGACGGCGAGCTCGGCAAGGTCGATCTCAGTGTCGTCCCGGCCGGAGGCGATTGGGAGTTGGAGAATCCGCTGGTCGACGTCGAAGTCGGAAGCTCGGTCGAGGAGGGGATCACCCTGCCGGAAACGGGTGTGACCATCACCCAGGTGGGCGCCGAGGACAGCGCCGCTCGGCTTGAAGGGGGGAGTGACCTCTTCTTCGCGGAAGTCGACGAGGGCACCGACACCGACCTGATCGTCTCGCCGACCTCGACCGGCGTTGAGCTGTTCGACGTGCTGCGCTCTCCCGCCAGCCCTGAGACGCTCAGTTTCCTGCTTGGATTGCCTGCCGGCGCCGAGCTGCGCCCGGGGCCGGCAGGCGGCGCCGAGGTCGTCGCCGACGGCAAGGTCAGACTCTACGTTCCCAAGCCTTGGGCCCACGATGCTCAGGGAACCGCGGTTCCGGTCGCGATGACGGTGGCCGGCAACGCCCTGGTCCTCACCGTCGAGCATCACGACCAGGATCTCGCCTACCCGATCCTCGTCGACCCGACGATCTACCAGGACTGGGGCTGGTGGTACGCGGGCTCGAATCTCCAGGGCCTGTCCGCGTTCTACTTCCAGACGAGCGGCGGCGGTGGGTGGGCGCACGGGACCTACGCTGACCCCGGCGGCTTCCCCGGCTATGACGGCAAAGGCCTGTTCGTCTGGTCGGATCCGGGCAACCTCGGATCCGATCAGTGGGGCCAGTGGGTTCGCTCGCAGCCCAACGCTGGCAGCTACCTCGCCGCGGCGACGATCAACCCGTTCTGGCGCTACGACAACCCGTGCAACGATCCGACCCGCGATTACCAGCCTTACGACTACGAGGGGATGTGGAACGGGTCGGGCTGGAACGAACTCCGCTTCAACGATGCGAAGAACTACGGCTACACCAGCCTCCCCACCTGGGGGACGGCTCTGGTCTTCGGCCTCAGCACCGACTGGCGCGGCCGCAATTCCCCCTGCTACCGCCACCTGATGGCCGGCGGCGTCGGCATCTGGCTCGACGACTGGCAGAGCCCGACCGTCTCGATCACCGCCCTGCCCACGGGTTGGGTCAAAAAGGACGCCACCGCCCGATCACTGAGCGTCTCCGCCGCCGACGCCGGCCTCGGGGTGCAGAGCGTCTCGATGACCTCGCCCTCCTCGATCGGCTGGAACCAGGCCTGGTGTTCCGGCACCTACGACAACCGTTGCCTGGAATCGAGGTCGGGGACGATCGGGTTCACGACTTCGAGCTTCGCCGAAGGCGCGGTCAACGTCGCGGTCTCGGTCTCCGACCCGACCGGCAAGGGGGGATCGACCAACGGCACCGTCTATGTCGACGGCACCGCCCCGGTCCTGACCCTTACCGGCAGCTCCACGCCCTCGACCTACGAACTTCAGATCGACGCCAAAGACGGCGGCCCCGGCGAACTTCGCTCGGGGGTCAAAGAAGTGAAGGTCTACCTGGACGGGGTGCTGAAACAGACCAAAGCCGGCAGCTGCTCGACCTCCGGCTGCGGCGCCACGCTGAGCTTCAAATACACCCAGGGTCTGGTCGGCCTCTCGGTCGGCCAGCACACGCTCGAAGTCGTCGCCACCGACCAGGTTGGCTACACGAAAAGCTCGCAGGCGACGTTCAAACTGGAAGCCCCGGACACGGTGATCGACTCCGGCCCGGAAGGCTTGACCAAAGAAACGACGCCGAAATTCACCTACCACTCCACCCAGGGAGGCTCGACGTTCAAATGCCGCGTCGACACCGGCGCCTGGATTAGCTGTTCCGCGACCGGCTATACCACCGCCAAACTCGCAGAGGGCACGCACGCTTTCGAAGTCAAAGCGACGAGTGGCGCTGGACTCGAAGACCCGACGCCGGCGAAGCGCGAATTCACTGTCCTCGGCGCTCCCGATACGACGATCACCTTCGGCCCAAAGGGGTCGACGAGCGCGAAGCGGCCCACCTTCGGCTATCAGTCCAACAACACGCAGGCCTGGTTCGAATGCAAGCTCGACTCGGGTTCCTACGAGCCCTGCGGACCGGCCACCTACGAATCCCTGGAAGGGCATCCGGGCGAAGTCCTCTCCGCGGGCGCACATACCGTTTCTGTCCGCGCGGTCAACCAGCTGGAAGTCGCAGACCCGACCCCGGCGGTCGCCTCCTTCACGGTTGATGCCGCTGCGCCGAAAGCGGAAATCACCAGTGGCCCCGAAGGGCCGACGAACGAAGCGCAGCCGACGTTCAATTTCACCGCCTCGGGCGGGACCGTCGCCTGCTTCCTGGAAGCTGAAGGCGAACCCGAAACCGAAGAAGGCGAACCGCCTTTCGCGGCGTGCACCACCTCTTCCTCCTACACCCCCCCGAGCAATCTGGCCGAAGGCAGCTACGAATTCCACCTACGGGCTCGGGACGCGGCGATGAACGAAACCGAAGACGTCCGCGCCTTCAGCGTCGACACGACCGCGCCAGACACGACGATCACCTCCGCCCCCGCAACGATCACCGACGACTCGACGCCGACGATCGAATTCTCCGCCTCGGAGGCTGAATCGGCGTTCGAATGCCGCTACGACGCGGAAGCCTTTCGTGCCTGCTCAGGCCCGGGCGCCACCGACACCCCCGCCACCGCCCTCGCCGCTGGCGCCCACAGCTTCCAGGTCCGCGCCGTCGATCCCGCCGGCAACGCTGACGCGACCCCGGCGACCGCGGCCTTCACGCTGGTCACCAACGGACCGCAGACCAGCATCGACTCCGGACCCGACGGAGCGATCGGCACTACGGAAGCCGCCTTCACCTACTCGACGGACGAAACGGCGAGCATGGAATGCAGCCTCGACGGGGCGTCCTTCGCGAGCTGCCCGGCGGCGGCCAAGACCTACACCGGCCTCGCGGAGGGTGAACACGTCTTCGAAGTGAGGGGAAGAAACACCGCAGCGGTCGCCGATCCGACGCCGGCCCGGCGCGCGTTCGTGGTCGACACCTCGGCCCCGTCCACCCCGGTCCTGGGCGGGCCGATATTCGAAGAAGACGGCTATGGCCTCAGGTTCAACGTGGAAGTGAGCGACGGCGAGCCAACCACCCCGCAGGACCGTCGGTCAGGCGTGGAGTCGGTGCAGATCCTGCTCGCCGGAGAAGTCGTGATGGAACTGGGGGCCGAATGCACGGAGAAAGTCTGCCCGGCCGACTTCGTGCGCGACCCCCAGATCCCCTGGGAACCGCTCCTCGCGGCCCCGGTTGGGGCGAGCGTCCAGGCGCGGGCGAAAGACGGCCTCGGCCACATCTCCACCGCGACCCTGGAAGTCAAACAGCCCCACGAACAGGCGATCGAGCCCACCGATGGATCGGGAGTCGGCGGGTTCGGGCTTCTGGCCGCCGGGTGCTCCGGTCACAACCAGGTCGAAATCAAGGGCGCCAGGATGATCGGCACCTGCGGGAACGACACGCTCGTTCCGCCGAAGAATGTCACTGTGGTCGAAGCCCTCGACGGCAACGACGTGATCATCGGCAGCTCGAAGACCAAGGTGATCAAGGGTGGCGACGGTGCGGACCTGATCCGCGGCGGCGGCGGGAACGACGAACTGAGAGGCGGCGCCGGGGCCGATCGCATCTACGGCGGCAACGGCGACGACAAGCTCTTCGGCGAAGACGACGTGGACGTGCTCGACGGCGGGCCGGGGGAGGACACGGAGCGGGGAGGAAAAGACAACGACACCCTGCGCGGCGGCCAGGGGCCCGACAAGCTCTTCGGCGGGCCCGGCACCGACACGGCGAGCTTCGCCGATGCGCTGGCTCCCGGCTTCGCCGAAGCGGAAGGTCAACCGACGGCGGGCCGACCGAATCTGTATGGAAGCGCGAAACAGAAAGCGCTGGCAAACAGCATCAAAACCTTCCCGCCGCCAGCGGAAGCCGGTGTCTACATCCGCTTCGCCAAAGGCAGCAGTGGTCCGGTCGAAGCCTCCGCCGGCGACCCGACCCAGGGTGGCGGCACCGACACCCTGAAGGAAAACGAGCGCATCTTCGGTTCGCCGTTCGGCGACTGGATCGAAGGCGCGGTAGCGACCACGATTGATCCCGGGCCCGGCGAAGACATGGTCTTCAACGCCGGCGGCGGCCTTCAGAAAGGGAACGAAGACTGGGTCGACGGGCAACGCGGCGCGTACACGGCCCCCAGCGGTCCGGTCGCCGGCGTTTACCAGGCAGGCGCGGAGAGGAACGTGTACGTGATCGGCGCCGGCGGGGGCGAGACCCTTTCCGCCAAACTTTCGGCCAATCAGGTGCGGATCACCGGTGCGGTGAACAAAGCCCTTCAGGTCGGCGGCGACCTCGGGGCGCTGGTCATCTACGGCGGCGGCGGCAACGACGTCACCAAGATGAGCGGCGAGAGCAAGGAGCGTCCTGGCGCGATCCTGCTCAGCGGCGGCCCCGGGGCCGACGAACTGGTCGGCGGCTCGATGGAAGAGCTGATCGTCGACGGGATCCAGCAGAACGGCGGCGTCGAGAGGCTGTTCGGCGCCGGCGGTGAAGACGACGTCGCGCAGAGCGAAGGCGCGGACAAAGTCGAAGGCGGCTCCGCCAACGATCTCTTCCTCAACTCCCGGATCTGCGAAGGCGATTCCTACTTCGCATTCAACGCCGGGTATGAACCGAAAACGGACGCCCAGAAAAAAGAGGCCAGAGAGGCGGAAGACAACGCCCAGTTCCACCTGCTGCCGAACCTCGGGGTCTACGCCAACATGCAGAAAGAGAAACTGGGCGGGGCCGGAAACAACCTGGAAGCCAATTACGAACTTAATTGCGGCGCTGAGGGGCCGGAGACGTTCAAGGACTTCAACGCTTTCGAGGGCTCACCTCAGAACGACCTCGTACGGGGCAACGGCAACCACAACTACATCCTCGGACGTGGCGGTGAAAACAAGCTCTACGGAAGTGGCGGAGACGACAGGATCATCGTCAACAACTCGCACCCGGAACTGATTGTCGATTGCGGCGGCCAGGACGGGGACATCGTTCATGCCGACAAAAAATGGGATCTGCAGTACTCGCCTCCGGCCGGGAAGCTGAGAAAGACCTGCAGGCACGTCGTCGGGAAGGCGGCTAGATACGACGACGGGCAAAAAGAAGGTCCATACCCCAACGAGGACCGAAAACTCAATCCGGTGAAAGGCGGAGCTGGCAAAGCCGCGGCAGTCGCGCCCGGCGGCGGGTCCTCGAGCTTTGCGGCACTCCTCGGCGAACCAGGCGAAGAAGCCGCCTACCCGACCACCGAATTCCACCTGGACGAGACCACCGGCACGAGCGCGGCGAACGCGCTCGACGATGAAGCTCCCGGTACCTACATGGCCAAAGGCACCGGTCCCTCGGTCGGGGGCCCCGGCCCAGTCTTGGGCGGCGAAAGCGCCCTCCTCGACAGCGAAGAAGAAGGGGAAGAAGAAGGCTCCTCCTCGATCTCCCTCGACGGCTCGACCGCCTACGTGGACCTGAACGGCCAGGCCGGTCCCGAAGGCGGGGAAGGGTATTCCGTCTCCGTCTACGTCAAATTCACCGCGCCGGCAGGGGAACGCGAATACCTCTTCTCGAGCGCCGGCAGCGGCGGCCGGGGCGCCTTCCTCTCCCGGGCGCCCGACGGCTCGATCGTGTTCACCACCGGCCAGGCGTTCGGCGCACCCTCGGTCGCCTCCGAACCGGTCGCCGCGGGTGACTGGCACCAGGTCGTGGCCTCCCTGGAGGGTGAAACGATCTCGCTGAACATCGACGGCTTCCCGTACGAGCTCGGCTACCACTCCGACGTGATGCCCGCTCCGGCGCTCTCTCCGGAAAGCCTCCTCGGCGCCGGGCCTGGCGCCACCGACCTGCTCGCCGGCAGGCTCGACGAGTTCACCGCCTACGAAGGAGTCCTCGGCGACGGCGAAATCTTCCCGATGCTCGCCGCGAGCCAGGCACAGATCGCCGCATACCTGCCGGCTTCCCCCGTGGATGGGGACGAAGACGGCGACGGCGTCGCCGACGGCCTCGACAACTGCCCGGCCGACTCGAATCCCGACCAGGCCGACAGCAACCTGGACGGGACCGGCGACGCCTGCCAGGTAGCCGACCAGGACGAAGACGGCGTCGATGACGCCTCCGACAACTGCCCGACGATCTACAACCCCGACCAGACCGACACCAACAGCGACGGGGTGGGCGACAACTGCTCGAACCTGTCTCCGGACGTCGAAACCGGCGACGCGACGGCGGTGAAAGCGACGACGGCGACGATCGAAGGCACCGTCAACCCCGAAGGGGCGGCGACGAGCTACTACTTCGAATACGGGCCGACCACGTCCTACGGGACGAAAATCCCGGTCAGCCCGAAAGCGGTGGGCGCGGGCTTCGTCACGGTGCCCGTCAGCCAGGTGTTGACCGGGCTGATCCAGGGCACGACCTACCACTACCGCCTCGTGGCCACGAACGCGGCGGGGACCGAAGCCGGGTTCGACCAGACGTTCCTGACGCTCAAAGCTCCGAAAGCCACGACCTTGGCCGCCACCGGCATCGGGCAGAAAACCGCCACCGTGAACGGCACCGTCAACCCCGAAGGGTTGGCGACGAGCTACTACTTCGAATACGGGCCGACCACGTCGTACGGGACAAAAATCCCGGTCAGCCCGAAAGAAGTGGGTGCCGGAACCAGCGGAGTCGCCGTCGGCGAGTCGCTCACGGGCCTGACCCCGGGCACGACCTACCACTACCGCCTCGTGGCGACGAGTGTGGCGGCCACGACCAACGGCGTCGACCAGACGTTCACCACGCAAACCAATTCGGTGGCCTCCGACCTCGGCGCGATGGCCGTGACCGATCCGTTCAACGCCACGACGAACGCCGTCTCCAACTTCGGGACGAAATGGTCGGTGCTCGGATGGGCGGCTGGGAAGGGTGAAAACCGGACGAGCGGGTGGGGTCCGGTCCAGGCGTACTCCGCCATCAACGGCGCCTACTTCGCCCCGACCGTCACCGACGTCGGGACGGGAGTCGCCGCCGCCGCGACGGTGGCCGCCGGCCCCGGGAACAACTTCCCCAGTCGCTACTTCGCCCTCTGGCTCGATCTGCAGACGCCGGCAAGCGCCCGCGGCGGATACCAGCTGCGGTTCGTGCAGACCAGCCTGAACGTCTACGAAGTGATCCTGGCGAGGTGGTCCGCCGGGACGGAAAGCGTCCTCGCCACGAAAACCGGCTACTCGCTTGCCGCCGGCGGCTCGGTTGCCCTCGTCGACGAAGGAAGCAGCGTGGCGGCGTGGACGAACACCGGCGCCGGGTTCACGCAGCTCCTGACGGCCGCCGACAGCAGCTTCAGCAGTGGCAACGGCGGCGTCGAGGGCTCGGGCAACGCGTCGAGGCTGACCAACTTCAAGGTCGGCCAGCTTCTCCCGTCGGCGGCGAACATGAGTGCCGCGCTCGGCGCCCTACGCCTCGACGACGCCTTCGCGACCTCGGAACTGCCCCTCTCGGGGGGCGGCGCCTGGGCGGCGCTTGCCTGGGACTACGCTTCGGCCAATCGGACCGGGCAGGTGGTGGCCAGCGAAGGGTGGGGACCTTACGATCCGTGGGAACTCGGCGAAGCGATCAACGGCGCCTACTGGACGAAAGCGACCTTCGCCGACACCGGATCGGGCGACGCGGTCGCGGCGACCCTGAAAGTGCGGCCGACCCTCGCGGGGCGGCATTTCGAGCTGCTGCTCAACATGCCGAATCCGGCGAGCGCGCGAAGCGGCTATGAACTCCGCTTCACCGAACCCACCGGCGGCAGCGGCGTCTATTCGGTCACCCTCGTCAAGTGGGTCTCCGGGACGCCGACCACCCTGGCGTCGCAGGCGGGCGTCTCGCTGGCGATCGGCGGGCGGATCGCGCTGGTGCACAAAGCCGGGGTCCTCTCGGCCTGGACCGGGGGCACGACGGGTGAATTCACCCAGCTCCTCTCGGCGAGCGATACGACCTACCAATCTGGGTATCTGGGGATCGCCGGCGGCGGCAACTTCGAGCGGCTGGCCAACTTCAGAGGCGCGCAGCTGCCGCCGTTCTAAGCGACTCTCCCGCTTCGAGGGGGTTACAGAGGAGACGATGAGAAGAACCTGGTTGCTGAAGAAGGCATTGATCGGCTGCACCGCGCTGTTCGCGCTTACGGCCGCGGCGGCGCTTGCCGCAGATCCCACCGACTCGACCTTCGGCACGAACGGAATCGCCGAGATCGAAGCGCGCCTGCCGGAGACGGGCCAGGTCGGCGGAATCGCCGACCTCGAACCCGGCGGTGGCGGAAGGCTGCTTGCCGCCGTCTACCCGATCGCTCGCGGCGGGCACTACTTCGCCGCCTCCCGGGTCCGTCCCAACGGTGCTCCCGACCTCAGCTTCGGTCGGGACGGCTTCACGCCGCGGCTCCGCTCCGGCCGAGGCGAAGTCAAGGGAGGGGGGGTGCTCCAGGCAGAAGCGGTGGCCGGACAGAGGGACGGCAAGGTCCTGCTCGCCGGCTACCGCGACAGCGAAGGAGCGTTCGCCCCCGCGCTCGTCCGCTTTACGGCGAAGGGCCGCCTCGATCCCAGCTTCGGAAACGGCGGCAAGGTCCTTCCGCGTCCGGTGCGGGGCGGCCGCCGCATCGACGGGAACGGCGGCGGCGAGCGCCTGCACGACCTGGCGATCAAGCCCGACGGGACGATCGTCGCCGTGGGGGACATCGTCCCCCACCCACCCAACCTGCCCGTCAACGGCCCCGGCCGAGCACGTGCGGTGGTGGTCGCCTACCGCCCCGACGGGAGGATCGACCGCGACTTCGGGCACGGCGGTCGCTTCAGCATCACGCCCCCCCACAGCCGCGCCTACACCGGTTTCACCGCGATCCGGGCCCTGCCCTCGGGAAAGCTCCTGGTATCCGGCTATCTGCGCCAGCAGATCGTCCTCTACCGGCTTACCGCGAACGGCAGGATCGACCGCAGCTTCGGCAGGGACGGCAGGGTGACGGTGGGAGGGAGATCCGAGTTCTTCATCTTCGCCCGGGGCGCCTACCTGAGGGCGCCGTTCGCGGTCGACCGACGCGGCCGCATCGTCCTCTGCGGTCTCCTCTATCCGAGAAAGGGCAGGAGCATCGAAGAACCGGTTGCCTTGCTGCGCCTGCTTCCCGACGGAAGCCGCGACCGCTCCTTCGGTCGGTCGCTTTATATGGAACGCGCCCCGATCGACGCGCGGGAACCCGACCCGCGCGAGCACGGTGTTCAGGGGTTCACCTTCGAACCCCAGGCGATGGCGATTGACGGCCGCGGCCGGGTCCTCGTCACCGGTGGCGAATTGGCCCCATACACCCGCGGTCAGGAGGAACCCGGGCATGAAGACTTCACCTCCCGCCTCTTCCTTCCCAACGGCCGGCGCGACCGCACCTTCGGTGAAGGTGGCGTCTGGCACACCGCCCCGCCCGGTTCCCAGAGCCTCGCCCGCGCCGCCCTCGCCCAGCCCGACGGCAAGGTCGTCGCCGGTGGCTGGGTGCAGCTCGAACGCTTCGGGGGCAACGGGCCCGGCAACACGGCGATGATGCTGACTCGGTATCGCTAACGGGAGGCAGCGAGATGGGTAGAGATGAGAGCGCCTTCGCCACGGGTACACGGGAATCGAGGGCGGGGGAAACATCACCCGGCTGACGAACTTCACCGGCGCTCCGTTGCCGCCCTACTTGGCAGCGATACCTGATTGCCGGAAAGGGGCTTAGAGGAGAGCATGAGCGTTGGATTCGCGGCTTCGGGTTTCCTTGGCGCGCTGCTGGCGCTGCCCCCGCTGCGGGCGGGCAGCGCCGCGGCCGCAATTCGCCCCGGCAGGATCGTGCTCGGCGGCGAGACCTACTCCCGCGCCGACGCCCGGCGAACGTTTCCGGCCGGTCCTAGTCGGGATCGGAGTCGGCTCTTGAAGCGGGTGCCACTCTTTCTGCTCGCGACCGCCGCGCTGCTCCTCCTCGCGGAGGCGCCGGCGCCGGCGGCGGTCTCGCACTGCCTCGGCAAGCCGGCGACGATCGTCGCCCGGGGCGAGGTCCGGGGCACCGCCCATGCGGACGTGATCCTCACCGGTCCCGGGCGCGACCGGGTCGACGGCCGCGATGGCAACGACTTGATCTGCACGGGCGGGGGAGCGGACCTCGTCCTCGGTGGGGCCGGTAGCGACCGGATCGACGCCGGCCCGGGGGAGGACGAGGTGGACAGCGGCAACGGCAGTGACTTTGTGCTCGGCGGTCCCGGGCGCGACACGATCCGGGGCAAGCGCGGCAACGACCAGCTCTTCGGCGGGCCGGGCACCCGCGACTTCCTCGACGCCGGGCTCGGCGACGATCGGCTCGACGGCGGGCCGGGCGGCCTCGACCAAGTGATCGGCGGGGTCGGCAACGACCGCCTCGCCGGCGGCCCCGGCGACGGCGACCTGTTGCGGCCCGACCGTGGCCGCGACCGGGTCGACGGTGGCGACGGCGTCCACGACACGGTCTCCTTCGCGGTCTCGGGCCAAGGCGACATCGTGATCGACGAGAGCGGAGTGGAGGTGGATCTCGCGGCGGGGACCGCGTCCGGGGACGGGGACGACTCCCTCGCCGGGATCGAGGACGTCCTCGGCTCGCCGTTTCCCGACACAATTCGCGGCGACTCGGCCGCCAACTTCCTCTACGGCGGCGGCGGGATCGACGACCTGCTCGGCGTCGGCCCCGGTGACAGCGCCTTCGGCGGGGTCGGCAAGGATCGCTGCCGCTCCTTTCAGGCGCAGGACTCGTGCGAGCTGCCGGGTGTCACCACCTACTCGGCGACGAATGAAGCACGCTTCCTCGAACTCGCCGAAAACGGCGGCCAGGCGACCTCCGAGCCGGTCCTGGAAGTGGATGCAACCGGCGCGATCGGCGGCGGCAGTCTCAGCGCCGTTGTCGACTACCCGAACTTCAGCGACGAGCGCCCGGGGATCGAGATCGTGGTCTCGGTAGCGGACGGCGCCTGGCTTTTGACCGTACGTGGGGTCACGATTTCGACCGGCGACCGCTGCCAGGCGCTGGCGCCGGGCAGCGTCCGCTGCCCCTTCGCGGGCACCCCGGAAGCGGTCCTGCTCAGCGGTACCTCGGCCGCCGACTACCTCCGCGTCGATGCCACCGTCCCAGCCACCGTTAGCGCTCTGCTCAGCGGCTACCGGGGGGCTGACACGATCGAAGGCGGGGCCGGCGACGACAGCCTCGACGGATTCATCGCCCGCCAGGGAGACGTCGTTCGCGGCGGCCCGGGGGACGACGCCCTGACCGGGGGCGCCATGCTCGAGGGTGGTTCCGGCTCCGACCTGCTGATCGCATTCCCCTGCAACGGCGAGGCGGTGGACGGCGGCCCCGGAGTCGACAGCGTCTCCTTCGCCCGCAGCGCCCAGGGGGTCCGGGCGGAGATCGGCGGCATCGCCGAGTTCGCCCCGGGCGAGGGCTTCGAGCCGGGCTGCTCGCCGGCCTCGACGTTCCCGGCGACGTCGATCGCCGCGACCGTGGAGAGCATCGAGGGCAGCGCCAACGACGACTTCCTGCGCGGCAACGCGGCCCGCAACATCCTGCTCGGACGCGGCGGCGACGACAGCGTCGAGGGCGCCGGTGGCGACGACTTCCTTGTTGGCGGCCTCGGTCGCGACTCGCTGCGCGGCGACCGTGGCGAGGATCGGCTCTACGGGCGCGACGGGGCTCGCGACACCCGGATCGATTGCGGGCCAGGTGGCCGGGGCGACGTCGCGCTGATCGATGGCGGCGACCCATTGCCCCGCGACTGTCGCGTCTTCCGGAGGTAGAGCCGCGAGAGTCGGCTATTTGAGGCAGATCGCCATGATCTGCCCCGTGGCGCTGCCGCCTGAGTTGCTGGCGAAGCGTCCTTTGACCCCGCTGCCGGAGCTTGGGCTGAGAAAAGGAGTGGCCTCCAGCCAGGTCACTTCCCGGTTGCCGGGGTTGGTGAAGAGGAAGCCGGTCCCGAGCAGGGCTTCGCCGGGGGCGCAGAGCGCGACTTCGCTGTTGCCCGCGGTCCACTCTGGGTTGGCGGCTACTTGATCGATGTCGGCAATCGGCGTCGCTTTGATTGAGATCTGCCCGAGCGCGGCGCCGTAGACCGAGCCCGGTGCGATGGCCGCAGAGGTGACCGCGCTGGGTGCGAGCGAGCGCGCCGTCACCGCGCCTTTGGCAAGAACCCGCCGGTTGACCGCGCCGTCGGCGAGTTTGCGCGAGTTGACGGCGCCGCGAGAGATCGCCTTCGCCTTGACCGCCCCCTTGGCGAGGGTCTTGGCGGTGACCGCGCCCGGCGCGATGTCGCCGCGTTTGATCACCGTCCGGTTCGGCTCGGCGGTGGCGACGCCGCCCAGGGCGACGACCAGCGCGAGGAAGCCCATCACCGCTCCCAGGCTGGGGCGCCTGGACATCACCTTCTCGATCATCTCGACCTCCTCGTCTCGGCCGCTGAGCTAGCGGCCTCGGTTGCTTCCATCAGCCTCTCACCTCGACCAGCGCAGGTTTGCTGTGTCCCTTCTCCCACGGGTAGTTGCGCTGGCGGGGCGCCATCGCCCTTATCCGATAGGTGATCGTCTGCCTCGTGGCGTCCAGGCGGTAGCGGGCGCGGTAGACGCCGTGGCGGTTCGTCGTCACTTCCCGGAACGGGTACCAGCGATTGGAGTGGAGGGCGCTGGCCTGCAGGACGACCACCCGTCCCGCCGCCTTTCGCCCGCCGGGCAGCTTGCCGCGGATGCGGATCTCCGCTCCCAAGCCGACCCGACCCGGGGCGATCTTGATCGTCGGCCGGGCGCGGGCGAAGTAGCGCAGCGACTTCGCCACCTGGAAGCTGTCGTGGCGGTAGCCGACTAGGACCTTGCGGTTGGGGCCAGGGGGGACCTTGTAGGCGAAGCGCCCGTTGGCGTCGGTGGTGGCGACCGCGATGGGGCGTGGCCGCCCGCGCGATCCCTGGGTCTGGGACAGCACGCAGACCGTCGCCCCGCTGATCGCGTCGCCGGCTTGGCTGACGAGCTCGCCGACGACGTTGGCCGGCTGGTTGTAGGGGACGGTGACCTTCTCGCCGCGGGTGCGTTTGAAGGACGCGGAGATCGTCTCGCCACCTGGAACGGGCGACTCGGCGCACGAGTTGTCCACCTTGACCGTGACCGGCGCGGTGCAGGTCCGGTTCGGCTCGGTCAGGTCCGAGTGGTCCGCGGCGCAGACCTGGACGGCGTTGTCGCCGTCGTGGAAGGGATAGGTGGCGGTGTCGAGCGTCCAGCTACCGGCGAGTTTGGCCGGGCAGGGCGTCGGCGTCAGGGCGACCGCCCCTATGCGGCCCGGGTTGTCAACCTGGCCGAGATTGCAGTTGCCAACGACCGGCGAGCCGGCTGGCAGTCCGTTGACGGTGAGGTCGATCCTGGTCAGCCCGCCGCCGGTGTCGGTCGCGTCGACCGCGATGGACTGGCGCCCGCGCAGCACGCCGCCCGCGAGCAGCGAGCCGGCCGGCGCGGTGAGCCGGGGCGGCTTCGGATCGACATGGGTGACAGTGATCCGGCGCGCCCAGATCACCGGACCCGGCGCGCAGCCTGGCGCGTAATTGCCATTGCAGTTGAGCAGGATCGTGAAGCCACCCCCTCCGCCGAATATCGGGACCTCGCGGAAGAGCGGGAAGGTGCGCTGTGACTCCCCGGCGCAGTTCGCCGGCCAGCCCTGCGTGAACACGAAGGTGTTGTCGTTCCCCGGCCCTAGTCCGCAGGCCGCGGCCGAGATCGACTCCGACTCCACGTAGCCGCCGGGGGTCGCGGGGACCGCGACCGATAGGTAGGCGAAGGTGGAAGAGGTCTGTCCCCACTGACTGAGGCCGATCGAGCCGCCGGGCTGCGCGCAGGTGTCGAACCAGCCGATCGGGACGCCGGGGTTGACCACGAACGAAACCGCGGGCGAGTTGCCTTTCGGCAGGGCCGAGTCGCATAGCTGCTGAACGAACTTCGACGGCGCGGCGCTCGCCTGGGGCGCGTTCCAGGCGATGAGCATGACGAGAACGAGCAGGACCGGCGCACCAAAGCGGGCCGTGCGGTGAGTTGACGTGCTGATCGCCTGTCGGCTCATTTGAACGCTCCGAACTGTTGCTGGGTCTGGGCGGCTTCGCCTGCGGTCTGGGAAGCGGTTGGTGAGCTTTCCGAAGGGACAACCACCACCGCATCCGGTTCGGCTCCGGCCGAGCTTTCGGTGGCGTCGCTCGTCGGAGCGGATTCGGATTCGCGGGCGACGCGAGTCGCGGCGGAAGCCTGGGCTTCGAGCTGGCGCGCTTCGGACTTCCGCGCGGCGGCTCTCCTTTCCGCCCTGCTTTCACGACTCTGAGGCTGGGTGGCTGCGGGTGGTGCCGCCGCCTGGCTCGGGGCCTCGCCCGGCTGGGCTACCGCCGGCTCGGGCCGGGGCAGGCTGGCTCGCTCTGCGCTGCCGGCAGACCCGACCTGCTCGGCCCGATCGGCCTTATCGGGATGATCGCCCCCCGCCACGATGCCACCGACGCCGGGTCCGACGACGCCGCCCAGCACGCACGCGACGGCGGCTCCGGCGCAACCGCCCGCGACCTTGCCCGCGGGCCCGCCGAACAGGACGGCGACACGCTCGCCGTCTCCACCGCCGAGTAGCCGCGCAAGCGAATCGCGGACGCCCGCGAGCGCCGCGCCCGCCTGCTCCAGTGGCCCGGCGCCGACCGGGACCCGAGCGCCGCCGATGCTCGTCCAGGCGGCGAGGCCGATCTCGATCGCTGGCAGCGAGCCGGGCTCGGGCAGCTCGACCCCGAGGCGGCGCCTCAGTATCCGCAGCGTCTTTTTCAGCCGGCGGCGAAACGTGTTCTCACTGAGGTGGAGGACCCGGCCGCCGTCGGCCGCCGAGCGCTCCTCGAAGTAGTAGAGGCTCAGCACCTGCCGTTGCTCGGGGCTCAGCGTCTCGATCGCCTGGCGCAGCTCATAGAGCCGCAGGTTCTCCAGCGCGATCTCCTCGGTGGCGGGCGCCGCCGAGCTCCCGGTCGCGAGGGCCGTCTGGGCTGCATCGCCGTCGGCGTGGCGCAGCTCGCGTCTCAGCTCGTCGAGTGCCCGTTTGTAGGCGGCGTCAACGATGAAGGCGTTGGGGCTGGCGATCTCGCGCCCGTCCTGGACCGCGCGCAGGTATTCGACCGCCGCCTTCTGGATGACGTCCTCCGCGCAACGGCGGATGAAGTCCTCGGAGAGCTTGCGAGCACGCAGCTTGCCGTGGAGGGCGCGCTCGATCTTTGCGAGCGCCTGCGCCTCAAGCGGTTGCTCAGTGGCAGCTCTCACGATTCCTGCTCCTTTTGGCTCCGGTCGAGTCTTTCATGTGCAATCTCTTCCTGACAAATCAAAGTTCCTGTCCTTCCTGCTCACGGCCGTCTACCTCTTTGTCGTTCGAGCGAGCCAAATCCGCCAACTTTCTTCTGAAGTTGGCGGCAGCCGCCGGCTGTAACGACAAGCGGACATGGAGAAGCCAAGTCGCACCCAGACGTCCGTATCCACTCGATCCACCCGGCTGGCGCTGTCCAGATCGGTTCTGGAGCTGACCGCGCAGCGCCTGCGGGTGATCGCCGATCCGACCCGAATCGCGCTGCTGGAGGCGCTGAACCAGGGCGAGGCCGGCGTGCAGGAACTGGCCGACGCGATCGACCGGCCCCACAAGACGGCATCTCACCACCTCCTCCTGCTCTGGCGGGCGGGCGTGGTCTCCCGGCGTCCCGAGGGGTCGATGACCTTCTACGCGCTCTCGGACTGGAGCGCCTGGTGGGTTGCCGAGCAGATCGCTCGGTGGGTCGAGTCCTGCCAGGACGAGCAGGACGCATCAGCGCCTACCGGGTAGCGCAGCACCGGCCTCAGTGGACCTCACGAACCAGCCCGCCTGTCTCTGCTCACTAGCTGTGATCGGGGCAGTCTTCCCCGGCTCGCCGATCCCGCCAGGAACGACAGGACTCATACGCAGCCAAGCGCAACTCACCAAGTCATTCCCACACTCCTAAGTACTTATCCAGATAGGAGTGTTGGTAGCCGCCTGACAGTAAGCACAGTACTTCTACCTCATCAACGCAAACACACCGCCAGCCCGTGACACACAGTCACACGGCGGCGGAGCCAAGGAGGCGAATGCAAGGTGAGGCAAGAGGTAGGTATGAGATTTGCAAAGACGGATTCGACGGCGCGGGCGGCGCTGCGCGGCGTCGGGCGGTTCGCGCTGTGGACGGCTCTGGGATTGCTGTTCGCACGAGCCGTGCTCTCCGAGCCTGGTCCCGGCGCCCCGCGCCAGGAGGGTGAGCGGTTGGTCGGCGTCGATCCCGCCAGCGCCGGCTTTGCGGTGCGCTTTGCCAGCACCTACCTCGCCGATCCGCGCGCGGTCGTCCCGCTGCTCGCCGAGGGGGCGAAGCTCGCGACCGGCAGGCCGCCCACCGCGCCGGGCGCTGAGGTCGCCCAGGCCGAGGTGGTCGGCATTGAGAACTTGGGCGGTGGCCGGGCAGTCCTGACCGTCGCCTGCCAACTCCGCGACGCGCGCGTCCTCAACCTCGCCGTCCCGATCGTCCGCTCGCGGGCGGGCGAGGTGGCGGCGCTGGGTGCGCCCTCCATCGTCGCGGCGCCGAGCGCGGCTGGGGTCGCCTCCACGGAGCGACCCCAGCCGATCGCCGGCCCTGACGCCGAAGCGATCGAGGCGCTGATCGCCAAGTTCCTGCCCGAGTACGTGGCGACGAGCGAGCGGGCCTCGCTTGCCTACCTGCTCACCCCAGCGGCGAGAGTACGGCCGCTCGCGGGTTCGGTTTCGCTGGATGCGATCGCCGAGGTGAGGCAGCTCGGATCGGAGGATGGACCGCGCCGCTCGGTGGTGGTCTCCGCTCGGCTCGGCATCCCGGCCGGCGGTGGGAGCTACCCCGCCGTCTATCGGCTCGAGCTGCGCAGGACCGGCGCCGAGGGCCGCTGGTACGTCGAGGCGATCGTGGGGGCAGGGGCATGAGGCGGGCGGCTCGCTTTCTCCTCTTGGTCTGCCTGACGGCGCTGGTCCTGTTGGTCGCTCCAGCGGCAGCGCAGGCCGCGGGCAACGACGTGGGTCGCAACCTCGGCTCGCTGCTGCGCGACTACGCCGGCCAGATCTACGGCGGGATCATCGCAGTGGTCGGCCTCGTCTTCCTCTTGAACAGGAAGTTCACCGAGCTGGCGATGTACTTCCTCGCCGCGATCCTGGTCGGCTGGCTGGTCTTCAGCCCCGATCAGGTCGCCGACGCGGCAAGGGCGATCGGCCGGCGGGTGCTCCCTTGAGCGGAGAGTGCGAGCCGGTCCGCTCCTACCAGCGGATCTTCCGCCCCGAGCGGCGGATCTACCAGATCGAGGGCCGGGCGCTGCCGGTCCCCGGCGGGGTTCCGCTGCGCTGGCTGGGGTACGCGACGGCTGCCCTGGTCGCGGTGCTGGCGCTCAGCTCGGGCTCGCCAACCCTCGCGGTGCTGGTCGCGCTCGCGGCTGGACTTGCGGGATACGTGATCGGGGGACGAAGCGCGGCGCCGATCGCCGCCGCCGTGGCCTTCGCCTCCTTCTGGGCGGGCGGGTTCCTCGTCGGGCTCTTCGATTGGCCGGTGCGGTTGGTCGTGATCCCGGTCGCGATTGCGACGCTCGCCACCCAGGCGGCGCCCGACGGCCGCCGCGCGGACCGCTTCGCGCTTTCCTGGCTCGCCTTGCGCCTGGCGCCGCGGCGGCGCTCGCTGGGGCGGGCGATGCCAGCCGTCGGTACGCCGCGGCTCGTGGACGGCCGCCTCTGGG
>JAENWU010000044.1 GCA_016649905.1 Thermoleophilia bacterium | reverse complement strand
GCTGGGCCTGGTCCGCGCGGCGGAGAAGTTCGACTACCGCAAGGGGTTCAAGTTCTCCACCTACGCGACCTGGTGGATCCGCCAGGCGATCGCCCGCGCGCTCGCCGACAAGGCACGGACGATCCGGATCCCGGTCCACGTGGTCGAGAAGCTGAACAAGATCGGCCGTGCCGAGCGCAAGCTGGTCACCGAGCTCGGCCGTGAGCCGACGCCGGAGGAGATCGCCGAGGTAACGGGGATCGACCCGGAGGAGGTCGACTCGATCAAGCGCTCCGCTCAGGCCCCGGTCTCGCTGGAGAAGCCGGTCGGCGACGAGGAGGAGTCCGAGTTCGGCCAGTTCATCGCCGACGAGAAGGCCGAGTCCCCGTTCGACCGGGCCGCGGACCTGCTGACCAAAGAGGCGCTGAAGGAAGCGCTGGAGAACCTCTCCTACCGCGAGCGCCGCGTGCTCGAGCTTCGTTACGGGCTCGGCGGCGAGCACCCGCGGACCCTGGACGAGGTCGGGCGGACCTTCAACGTCACCCGTGAGCGGATTCGCCAGATCGAGAACCAGAGCCTCAAAAAGCTGCAGTCGCTCGGCGAGGCGCAGAAACTGCGCGAGGTCGCCTGACGACGCGCCTGGCGGCGTCCTCGATCGCTTGTGTGCTGAGCACACGGCGCTCACTGCGTTCTTGCCAGGCACGCCGTCAGCACTAAGGACTTAGAACATCCCGGCCGATACAGGTCGGGATGTTCGAGATCGATTCAGCGCTTCGTACCCTCGTCGAGCGGGAGGGGTCCGACCTTCACATCAAGGTCGACTCGCCGCCGGTCGCCCGCATGCACGGCGAACTGATCCCGCTCGAGGGGTTCGGAGAGCTCTCCGCGGACGACACTGAGAGCGCCTTCCGCGCCATCGCCGAGGCCCGCTCGCTGGCGGAGTTCGAGGAGGACGGCGAGGCGGACTTCTCCTATGCGCTCGCCGGTGTCTCCCGCTTCCGCGTCAACGCCTTCAGGCAGCGCGGCACGACCTCGATCGTTTGTCGCGCGATTCCGTTCGAGATCCGCTCAATCGACGAGCTCGGCCTCCCCGAGGTGGTCCGCTCGCTGGCCGAGGAGCAGCGCGGGATCATCCTCGTCACCGGCACCACCGGCTCGGGGAAGACCACGACCCTGGCGGCGATGATCGACCACATCAACCGCACCCGGGCGCGGCACATCGTCACGCTCGAGGACCCGATCGAGTACCTGCACGCGGACAAAACCTCGATCGTCAACCAGCGCGAAGTCGGCTCGGACACGAAGGGCTTCGGACGGGCGATGCGCCGTGTGCTGCGCCAGGACCCCGACGTGATCCTGATCGGCGAGATGCGCGACGAGGAGACGGTTCGCACCGCCCTCTCCGCCGCCGAGACCGGCCACCTCGTCCTCTCCACCGTCCACACCCTGGACGCGACCGAGACGATCAACCGGATCATCGACTTCTTCCCGCCGCACCTGCAGCAGCAGGCGCGGGTGATGTTGGCCTCGACCCTGAAGGGAGCGATCGCCCAGCGCCTGGTCCCCGACCTGACCGGAGAGGGCCGGGTTCCCGCCTCCGAGGTGCTGGTCGTCACCGGCCGCATCCAGGACCTGATCCTCAACCCCGAAGACACCGGCAAGATCACCGAAGTCATCGCCGAAGGCGAGTACTACGGGATGCGGACCTTCGACCAGTCCCTGCTGACCTACACGATGGAGGGCCGGATCAGCGAGGAGACGGCGATGGAGTACGCCTCCAGCCCCCACGACTTCAAGCTGATGCTGGCCGCCGGCGGGCAACGGGCGAGCGGTCTGGAGCAGCTCGACGCGAAAGCCGTGGCCCGGTGAGAAAGAAGCTCAACAGCAACCCGATCGCCCAGGTGGGCCTGATCGCCGTCCTGGTCGTCCTCGGACTCGTCTTCTTCCTCAAATCCAGCGGTGGCGCCGAAGAAGAACCGGAAGCGGGTCCGACCGTAGCGACGGTCAACGGCTCCACCGCGACTGGCGACACGCCGGGCGAAGCGGTCGAATCGGCGATCTCCGGCCTCGAAGAAGGGGCCATCGAAGCGGGCGCGACCGAAGTGCCGACCTCGGTCCCGACGCCGCCGCTCCCGGCTGCGTTCACCTCCGCCTACGACGCCGGCCAGACGGTGGTCCTGCTCGTCGTCCACGACGGCGGCATCGACGACAGGCTGACCTCTGAGGCGACCGACCAGATCAAAGGCATGCCCGGCGTGACCCTGCTGCGGGTCCCGGTCAAGCAGCTGCCGCGCTATGCCGGCGTGACCCTCGGGCTCGACGTCAACCGGGTGCCGGCGCTGATCGTGATGCGGCTGCAACGGCTCAGCGGTGGCGTGCCGCAGGCGACCGTCGACTACGGCTTCCAGACGCCGCAGAGCGTCGTCCAGGCGGTCCGCGACGCCTCCTACGCCGGACCCGAAGAGACCTACCACCCCGACTGAGGTCACCGATGACGCCTCCCGACTACCCGAGCCACCTGCAGCCGGTTCCCGACTCCGGGACTTCGGCCGCACCGGCGCTGCCCGGGCCCGAGGAGAGCGGCACCCCCGGCCTCACCCCGCCGCTGCACCGCGGCCACTCGCGCGGCTACGTCACCGACGTCCTGGTCGAGCTCGGCTTCTCCTCGCCGGAGCTGGTGTCGGCGGCGGTCGACAACGCCCGCAACGCTGGCCGCACGCCCGAGTCGCTGCTGTTGGAGCAGGGCACCGTCAACGAAGAGCAGCTATCGCGGGCGACGGCCGAGCGCTACGGCCTCGACCACGTCGACCTCAACGTCTACAACGTCGACGTCGCCGCCGCCGCTCTCTTCCCGGTCACGATGGCGCGCCGCTACATGGCCGTGCCGGTCGGCTACATGGATCAGCACACCCTGCTGGTAGCCGCCGCCGACCCGGCGAACGTCCTCGCCGTCGACGACATCCAGATCGCCACCGGCCTCGACTGCCACATCGCCGTCGCCGCCAAAGCCGACGTCGAGGCGCTGCTGTCGCGGCTCGGCACCCTGCAGAGCGCCGCCGCCGAGGCGATCATCACCGAGGAGGACAGCGAAGAGGTGGGCGACGCCGGCCTGGCCCAGGTCAGCGACATGCAGCCGAGCGCCGACGACGCGCCGGTGATCAAGCTCGTCTACAGCATCCTCGCCCAGGCCGTCGCCGAAGGCGCCTCCGACGTTCACCTCGAGCCCGAAGAGGGCGAGCTGCGGATCCGCCTCCGCGTCGACGGCGTCCTCAAGGAATCGGCCCACGTGCCGAAGCGGATGATCGGCGCCGTGATCTCGCGCCTGAAGATCATGAGCGAGCTGGACATCGCCGAGAAGCGGGTGCCCCAGGACGGGCGGGTCAGCGTCGCCGTCGAAGAGCGCCGCATCGACCTCCGCGTCACCACCCTGCCGACCCAGCGCGGCGAGGGGGCGACGATCCGCATCCTCGACGAAAGCAACGCCCAGCGCTCGCTCGACGAGCTCGGCATGGAGGGTTCGGCTCGGGCGCGCTTCGAGGACGCCTTCGGGCAGGCCTACGGTGCGGTGCTGGTGACGGGCCCCACCGGCTCGGGCAAGTCGACGACGCTCTACGCCGCGTTGGGCGCGCTGAACGAGATCACGAAGAAGATCATCACGATCGAGGACCCGGTCGAGTACCGGATCGAGGGCGTCAACCAGATGAACGTAAACCGCAAGGCCGGCCTCGATTTCGCCACCGGCCTGCGCTCGATCCTGCGCGCCGATCCCGACATCGTGATGGTCGGCGAGATCCGCGACGCCGAGACCGCGCGGATCGCGATCGAGGCGGCGCTGACCGGCCACATGATGCTGACCACCCTGCACACCAACGACGCCCCCGGGGCGATCGCCCGGCTCACCGAGATGGGCATCGAGACCTTCCTCACCGCTTCCGCGGTCGACTGCGTCGTCGCCCAGCGCCTCGCCCGCAAGCTCTGCTCGGCCTGCAAGCGGCGCACGATCATCCCCGTCGCCGCGCTGACCCAAGCAGGTGTCGGGGCGGCGACCGAGGTCGAGGGCTATGAACCCGTTGGCTGCCCCCGCTGTGGCCACGGCGGCTACAGCGGCCGGGTGGGCCTCTACTCGGTGATGAGCCTCAGCGATCGGCTCAAAGAGATGACGATCGCCCGCGCCGCCGAGACCGAGATCGCCGCCGTCGCCCGCCAGGAGGGGATGCTGACCCTGCGCGAGGACGGCATCACCAAGGTCCGCTCGGGCCAGACCAGCCTCGAGGAGGTGCTCCGTGTCACGGCCTGACTTCGACTTCGCGGACGTCCTGCACAAGATGGTCGAGGCGCGGGCCTCCGACCTCCACCTGACGCCGGGCTTCCCGCCGGCGATGCGCGACAAGGGCAAGATCCAGGCGATGGAGGGTTTCCCGGTCCTCAACGGGCAGCAGACCCGCGAGATCGTCTACGGGATCCTCAACGACGACCAGCGCAAACGCTTCGAGAACAACCAGCAGCTCGACTTCGCCTACGCGATCCCAGGCGTCGCCCGCTTCCGCGTCAACTGCTTCTTCCAGCGCGGCTCGGTCAGCGCCGCCTTCCGCCTGGTGCCGCAGGAGATCCCCGCCCTCGACTCGCTCGGCGTTCCCCAGGTGCTGCGCGACCTGACCAAGAAACCGCGCGGGTTCGTGCTCGTCACCGGGCCGACCGGCTCGGGTAAGAGCACGACGCTGGCGGCGATGATCGACGCGATCAACGCTGAACGCGCCGATCACATCCTCACGATCGAGGACCCGATCGAGTTCCTGCATCGGCACAAACGCTCGATCGTCAACCAGCGTGAGATCGGCTCCGACGCGCCCGACTTCTCACTCGGCCTGCGCGCCGCCCTGCGCCAGGACCCGGACGTGATCCTGGTCGGCGAGATGCGCGACCTGGAGACGATCTCCACGGCCCTCACCGCGGCCGAGACCGGCCACCTCGTCTTCGCCACCCTGCACACCCAGTCGACCGCGCAGACGGTCGACCGGATCATCGACGTCTTCCCGTCCGCGCAGCAGGGGCAGGTGCGGACGCAGCTCTCGATCGCCCTGCAGGGCATCGTCACCCAGCAACTGCTGCCGACGATCGACAAGAAAGGCCGCGTCGTCGCCTGCGAGGTCCTGATCCCGACGCCGGCGATCCGCAACCTGATCCGCGAGGGCAAAACGCACCAGATCTACGGCGCCCTGCAGACCTCCGGCGCGGTGGGCATGCAGACGATGGACGCCGACCTCGCCCGCCTCGTCCGCACCGGCAAGATCAGCCGCGCGCTGGCCGAACAGCGGGCCTCGGTGCCGGAGGAGCTCGGTCGCCTGCTCGGCGGGCCGCCGGTCGGCGCCTCAACCGCCGCGACCGCGACCGATGGAGCCCCGCCGCCGGTCTACGCCCAGCCGGGAGGCGGCGGGTAGATGGCCTCCGCGACCACCTTCGAGTTCCGCGCCATGGATCTGGCCGGCACCACCTCGGCCGGCGAGCTGGAGGCGGAATCCAAGGCCGCGGTCGGCGAGCAGCTGCGCCAGCGCGGCCTGATCGTCCTCGACGTCAGCGAGAAGTCGAGCCCGGTCAACCTCGAGGACTTCTTCACGAAATGGAAGCGCGTCGACGGGCGTGAGCTGGCGGTCTTCTCGCGTCAGTTCGCCACCCTGGTCGCCTCGGGGATGCCGATGCTGCGGACGCTGCAGACGCTCGAAGAGCAGACGCCCGACGACCAGATCCGCGAGGCGATCGCCGGGCTCCGCGCCGACGTCGAGGCCGGCAGCACGCTGGAGCAGGGGATGGAGCGCTACCCGAAGGTCTTCGACCGGCTCTTCCGGACGATGGTGCGCTCCGGCGAGCAGTCCGGGCGCCTCGACGAGGTCCTCGACCGGATCGCCTTCCAGGTCGAGAAGGCCGACTCGCTGCGGCGCCAGGTCAAATCGGCGATGATGTACCCGTCGCTCGTCTTCGGCTTCGCTGTGATCGTCCTAGTCGCGATCGTCGCCTTCGTGATCCCGGTCTTCGCCGGGATGTTCGAAGAGCTCGCCGAAGAAAATTCGGAAGCCAGCGCCTCTCTGCCGCTGCCGACCCAGCTCTGCGTCAGCGCCTCGGAGCTGCTCACCGGCTCCTGGTACATCCTGATCCCGGCGCTGGTGGTGATCGTCGTCGGCTTCGTGAAGGGGAAGCAGACCGAGCGCGGTAACGAAATCTGGGACCGGGTCAAATTGCGGATTCCGATGAAGATCGGCGACGTGATCCAGAAGGTGGCGCTGGCCCGCTGGTCGCGCACCTTCGCGGGCTCCGTCTCCGCCGGTGTGCCGATGCTGCAGTCGATTCAGCTGACCGGCGAAACCTCGGGCAACGTCGTCGTCGAGCGGGCGATGGAGGACGTCTACGCGTCGGTCAAGCGCGGCGGCACCCTCGCCGGGCCGATCGAGGCCAACTCGATCTTCCCGCCGATGGTCGGCCACATGGTGGCCGTCGGCGAGGAAACCGGCCAGCTGCAGCAGATGATGTCGAAAGTCGCCGACTTCTACGAAGCCGAGGTCGACGCCAAGGTGAAGGCGCTGACCGCCTTGATCGAGCCGATCATGATCGTCTTCGTCGGTGGCATCGTCGGCTTCATCGTAATCGCGATGTACATGCCGATGTTCAGCATCTACGAAAACATCCGCTGAGCGATATTCGCAAAGTGCTACCCTGACGCACATGAATCGCGTCGGCGTGCGAGACCTGCGGCAGAACCTGTCTCGCTACCTCGTTCAGGTCAAGGCAGGGGAGAGCTTCACGGTGACGGAGCGAGGCCGGGAGGTCGCTCGGATCACTCCCTCCGGGCCTGAGGATTCGCCGGTAGCCCGCCTCGTCGCCGAGCGTGGCGCGACGATGCCCCGCGCCGACCTGCTCGCCCTCGCTCACGGCTCGACGGGCCCCGTCGCCGGAGGCCCGCCCAGCGCCGAGGTCCTCGACTCGTTGGGCGAGGAGCGGCTGTAGCCGGACGGCTCGCATACCTCGACAGCTCCGCCTATGTGAAGCTGCCACTCCGCGAGCCCGAGCACGACGCCTTTCTCGCTGAGCTGGTGGAGTGGGATGGATACGTGTCGAGCGCTCTGCTGGCGGTCGAGGCGATCCGCGCCTGTGCTCGCTACGGGCCCGAGTTCGCGACGCAGGCGCGGTCCTGGCTGGACGGGCTGGCTCTGCTGCCCCTGGACGATGCCGTGCTGGATGTCGCGACTTCCCTGGGCCCCGCCGGCCTCCGCAGCCTCGATGCGCTTCACCTCGCTACGGCACTGAGTGTCAGGGACGAGATTGGGGTCTTGATCACCTACGACCGGCGCCTTGCCGACACCGCCGAAGCCCTGGGCCTGAGGGTCGCGGCGCCGATCGCTTAGTCCGGCCTAGACGTTCGTTCGGGCGGCGCGCACCAGAATTGCCTACCGCCCCTACCCGCATCGGTACTTTCTCGATCACGAACCTCACTTTTAGTGACCTGGCGCCCAAAAGTGAGAGATCGTGAATTCCCTGCTGCATGCGCTAAAGGTGACGCGTTTGGAGCCGATGAGGACCGTGCAAGAGAAATGCCAGTGCCTCGGCGCCGCAAGGCGATCACCCGGGCTCTGGCGCAAACGATAGGTCCACTAGGAGGTACCTATGTTGCTCCAGAACATCCGGGCAAAGATCGGCGCCCGGCTCAACGGCGACAAAGAGGCGGGGTTCACCCTGATCGAGCTTCTGGTCGTCATGCTCATCCTCGGAATCCTGGCTGCGATCGCGCTGCCGGCGTTCTTCAACCAGAAGGACAAGGCCGGTGACGCCAAGGCTAAGGAGACCGCACACAGTGCCCAGGTGGCGATAGAGACCTGCGCAACGGACAACAATGCGGACTACACGAGCTGCAATATCGGCGCGTTGGAGACGATCGAGCCGACCCTCCCCGCAGCGCCCGCCGAAGCGGGTGATCCGGGACTGGTCGTCACTCCGAATGGAAATGTGGGCTACACCGTCGCGGTAACCGCCTCGACCGGCAACACCTTCTCGATCACCAGCACCAACGGGGCCCTCACTTTCCCGTGCACTGTCACCAGCACGAATCGTGGTGGTTGTCCTGGCACCGGGACGGCTGCCGGAACCTGGGGTGAATAACGCCTAGCGGCGTTGCCCTGGCATGAAAGGGCCAAGCGTGCATTCCACCAAGGGGCGGGCCATCGCGGCCCGCCCCTTGGTGTGCCTCGGCATGTCGGTGCTGCTCATGCTTGCGACGGCGCCTGCCGCCACGGCGGCTCTGCTGGCCCCGACCTTGACGAAAACGAACCCCGTCTCCCCCGGCGCATCGGACACGCCGCGGATCAAGGGCACTATCGAGGAGGCCGAAGCCACCGCAGTCGGCTTCGGGCTCAGTGGCCTCGGTCCGATCGCGCAGGCCGAGGGACCGAACAACATCGTTCGCCTGTACACCGATGAGGACTGCGAAGGCCCCATCGTTGGCCAGGGCACGGTTGAAGTGTTGGAGGACGAGGGCGTTCCCCTCGAAGCTCCCGTCGAGGACCCAGTCACCGTCTTCTACGCGACCCAGAGCGACGTGCCGGAGACGGAACCCTCCGATTGCTCCGTCGGTCTGCCGTACCGGTATGTGACCGCGGCGCCCGGTGCGCCTGTGCTCAATTCGGTCAACCCCGCTTCGCCCGCAAACCAGAACTCCCCCCGCCTAATCGGTAGCGCTGATCCGGAAGCGACCGTCTCGATCTACGCCAGCGCGAGCTGCACCGGCGGCGAGGCCGCAAGTGGCAGCGGCGCCCAGCTCGGCTCCGAGGGCATCCAGGTCGCCGTCGCCGACAACTCCGAAACCACCTTCTCCGCGACGGCCACCATGGCCGGCTTCGTCTCCGACTGCTCAGCCGCGCCGATCAACTACCAGGAGGTGACTCCCCCTCCCAACCCCGGCGATGGAGGCCAGGGCGGCGGGGGCGGGGGAGTCTCGCCGGGGACGCCGGTCTCGCCGCCACCTCCCCCGCGCCTGCGCACCGTCCCGGGCGGTTCGGCCAACGACAACACGCCGCTGGTGACCGGAACCGCGCCCGGCGCGGCCACGGTTCGGATCTACGCGAGCGCCAGCTGCGACGGCTCTCCGGTGGCCAAGGGCTCAGCGGCCGAGTTCGCGGCCGGCATCCCCGTGCGCGTCGTCGACAACGCCGCCGTCGTCCTCTCCGCGGTCTCCGTCGCGGGCGAGACGGCATCCAAGTGCTCGGACCCCGTCGTCTACGTCGAGGACTCGCTGACGCCGCGCACCCGCATCACCATGGGCCCCGCCGCCAAGACGGCGAAACGCAAGGCGGTCCTCCGCTTCACGGACACGACCGGCAACGCGCCGGGAACGACCTTCCTCTGCAAGGTCGACCACGGGAAGTGGAAGCAGTGCAGTTCGCCGCTGCGGCTGAAGAAGCTGAAGCCCAAGCGCTACGTCGTCAGGGTGAAAGCGAGCGACCCTGCCGGCAACGTCGAGATCAAGGGCGCGAAGCGCGGCTTCAAGGTCATCCGCCGCCCCTGAGGCGGGTGCGCCCGGGATCTGCCGGCCGGTCGTTCGAGTAGAACTTCCGCCCCGATGGCCGCAATCGTCGTTATCGCCTTCGTTGGGGGCCTGGTCGCCGGCAGCTTCATCACCGCCGTCGCCTATCGCCTGCCGCTCGGCCTCTCCCTCGCCGGCCCGCGCTCGCAGTGCCCCGCTTGTGGGGCGCAGATCGCCGCCTACGACAACGTCCCGGTGCTCTCCTGGCTACTGCTGCGCGGCCGCGCCCGTTGCTGCGGCGTGCCGATCTCGCCCCGCTACCCGCTGACCGAGCTGGCGCTCGGCGTCCTCTTCGCGGTCACCGTCGTCGTCTACTGGGACGAGCCGGCGGAAGCGGTGATCGGTCTCGTCTTCCTGACGATGCTGGCGGCGATCACGCTCACCGATCTCGAGCAGCGGATCATCCCCAACAAGATCCTCCTGGTCGGGGCGGTCCTCTGCCTCGCGATCGCCGCGCCCACCGATCCCGGCGGCTTGCCCGAGCGGGCGATCGCCGCCGCCGCTTCCGGCTTCGTCTTCTTTGTCGTCGCCCTCGCCTACCCGCGCGGGATGGGACTGGGAGACGTGAAGCTGGCGGCGACGATGGGCCTCTTCCTCGGCCGCGCGGTGGCGCCGGCGATCCTCGCCGCATTGCTGATCGGCTCGGCGGTCGGCCTCGCCCTGATTGCCCGCCACGGCTCCGGCGCCCGCAAGATGGCGATCCCCTTCGGTCCCTTCCTCGCTCTCGGCGGCGTCATCGGCCTGCTCGCCGGCGACGAGGTCGTCGACCTCTACCTGGGCTGAGGCTGGCGCGACTTCGGGCGCTGAATTGGCACACCGCAGGCGCAACGCGTGCGGTGTTTCCGGCTAGCCTCGGCGTATGATGCTGCGTATGAAAGAGCGGGTGACGATCTCCGTCGAGCCCGAGGCGCTCGCCGCCGCGCGGGCAGAAGTCGAGTCTGGCGGCGCACCCAACCTCTCCGTGGCGGTCGAACGCGCGCTGCTCGCTCGGCGGCGCTCCGAGGCGCTGCGGGAGGCGTTGGAGCTTTGGGAAGCCGAGTATGGGCCCATCACTGAGGAGGAGAAGGAATGGGGACGGACGGAACTGGAGAGGGCGTTCAAGCAGATCTCGTCCTCGACGCCGGAGCGTTGATAGCGCTGGAGCGCGGCAGCCGGCATATTGCGATCGTGCTCAACGCGACGCGTGAATATGGCTTTGAGGTTCAGATACCGACCAGCGCCCTCGCCCAGGTGTGGCGTGGCGGGCCGCGATCGGCCGTGTTGGCGAGGCTCGTCGACGCGAGCAAGATGGACCCGCTCGACGAGCGGCGCGCCAAGCAGGTCGGAAGCCGCCTCGGGGCGCGCGATCGCACCGATCTCGTCGACTGCCACGTCGTCTGTTGCGCGCTGGAGCGGCGAGCGATGGTTGCGACTTCAGACGTGGACGACTTGGGGGCCCTGACCGAACCGCACGAGAGCCTCGCGCTGATCGCCGTCTGAGCTAGTCGCCCTTGTTGCCGTTGTTCTTCTTCGGCTCACCCAGCAGGGCTCGGTTGAGCTTGTCGGATTCGACCAGGTGGATCTTCAGTAGTTCGATCTTGTAGGTCTTGCCGGCGCCGCCGTAGACGAAGGTCTGCGGCAGCCCGGGCTCCATCGCCAGCAGCTGACAGGTCTCCGAGCCGAGCACGCACTTGGCGTCGCCAAAGATCGCCTGCACGTCGGAGGAGACGGTCATCACAGCCTTCTTGCCGTCCCTGGTCGAGCCCATGTAAACGATCGCGGGGGTCTCGCGGCTCGGGAGCATGGTCAGCTCCGGAAGATTCTTCCTCACGGTCGCCTTCTTGCCCTCTGAGCCTCCGGAGATCCGGACGTCGATCGCGTAGGAGTAGTAGGTCAGCTTCCCCGGCGTGGAGTTGCCTTCATCACTCGGTTCCGACGGCGGGAACGTCGTCGAGCCCGGCGATTCGGTTGAGCTGGGGATTCCGCCTGCAGCGGTTTCCGATCCGCCTTCACCGCTGCCCTCGCTGGGCTGTTCCGAGTCGGCGTACTTTTCCTTGAACGGGTCCGTCGCCTGCTGGTGGTTGAGCCTGCGCCGGTAGTCGCGCAGGCCGGGGGTCGACTCGGCGACCAGCGTGTCGGGTTCTTCCCCGCCAGTGCTCATGGTCGCGCCCGATTCCCCCCGCTCGCTGGGGGTTTCAGTTTCCGACCCTGAGCTGGCGACCGCGATCGGTACGGCGACGATCGCCACCAGCAGGATCGCTGCGACCGGCAGCAGGTGCCGGTCCTTGAGGTCGTAGTACACGTCCTGCAGGAAGGCGGGGACCCTGATCCCCGACAGCTTCAGCTCCGGTCCTTTCTTGAGGAAGTTCATCGCGCCGACACCGCTTCCGAGGTTTCGGGCGCTTCTTCGGAGCCGGGAGCTTCGGTGGGCGCCGGCGTCGCTGGGGCGGGTTCGGTCGGCGACGCGCCGGCGGTAATGCCCTGGCTCGGCGGCGTCACGTAAGTCGTCACCACGAAGCTCGCGTCGAGCGCGCCGCCGCCGGATTCGGAAACGCCGGCGTTGAGCGAGAATCCGTCGATCGTGACCAGCCGGCCTTCGGCGCCCACGCTCGAGCTCCGGGTCTTGACCAGCGAATCGATTCCCTCGATGAAATCCGCGATCTGGAAGAAGTTGCCGCTGAAGGTGAGGTTGTAGGGCATGACCGCGAGTCCCGCGGGCCCGATCGCGGCCCCCAGCGGCAGCAGCGAAGCGGCCGCCTCGGTCGGCGGCACCGTCGCCGCGGCGGGCACGCCCGTCGACGATTCGGGCGGTGGCGCTTCCGCCGGAGGTGCTTCCGGGGCTTCGACGACGGCGCTTTCACCACTGCCGGAGAGCTGGATGCTCTCGAACTTGACCTTCGAGTCGGTTGCGATCTCGTTCAGCTCGACCAAGAGCGAGGAGGTTTCGTCGGCGGCGGGCACAGCCTCGCCGAGGGTCACCAGCTGCCGGTAGTCGTCCGGGAACGCCTGCTTCGCCGCTTCCGCAACCGTCACAGTGCTCTGGGCCTGCACCAAGGTCACGTTCAGCCCGTCCACTTCCTTGCTCAGTTCGTCGGCCTTTTCGCGCTTCGGGCCGAGCGCCAGCATCCAGAAGCCGATGGCGAGCACGGCCACGATCAGGATCGCCGCGATCAGCCGGCCGGAGGACCTCATTCTTCTGCCACCGCTTCGGATTCGGGCGAGGACGGGGCGACTTCCGGAGCTGCTTCGGTCGCCATGCCGGCGATTGGGGCCGCGTCGAAAGCGACCGCCATCTCGAACTGGGCGAGGAAGTTACGCGTCTCGCAGCCCGCGGAAGATCCGGCGGAGTCGGCTTCGACGGTCTCGCCTCCGGTCAGTGAGGAGGCCTGCACACCCACCCGGGTGACCCCGTCGATGTCCTTCAGCGCCTGCACGAATCCAGCGACGCCGTCCTGGCCGCGGGCGCAGCCGGTCAAGGACAGGGCGGGGCCCGGGATCGACGAGCGCAGGGAGACGCTGGCGCCACCCGCCGGTGCCACGGCGGGGTTGGCGGAGGCGGTCAGGCTGGTGAGCGAGACGTCGTCGGGCAGGACCAGCGCCAGCTCCCGCATCACCCGCTCCCAGTCGAAGCGGCTGTCGGCGAGGCTGGTGATCGTGGCGACGCGCTGTTCGCGCACATAGTGGAACTGGGTGTAGGCATCGAGTTCGTGTGCCTTGGCTTCAGCCGCTGAGACCTCTCCTTCGATCTGGACGACTTCCCGCTGCAGGTCGTCGACCTGGTTGCTGGTCACAACCAACGAGGTGACGCCGAGCAGCGCGGCAACGAGAGCGCCGACCAAGATGTAGGCAGTCGGTCCGCTGCGCATCGGCCGGCGGCTACCGAGCCGCTCCTCCTCTGGGATCAGGTTGACAGGGCGCACGGCTACTCCTCGAGGGCGAGTCCGTAGGGGAGGGTGAGGCGAGCCGCGGAGGCGCCGTCGAGGCTGGCGAGTGCCTCGGGCCTGCCGATCGCAACTGGCAGGCCAAGCCCCGGCTCCAACCGCTCGGCGAAGCCCGGGATCGCGCTTCCTGGCCCGCAGAGGACGACGCGCTGGGCCGGGACCGCCGCCTCCTGGGCTCCGTAGAAGTCCAGCGACAGCCGGATTTCGTCGAGCAGGCTGTCGGCGCCGTTCTCCAGCGCCGTACGTGCCTCGGCGAGAAGCGCTGGATCGCCCTCGATCTGCTCGAGCGGCTGAGAGAGGCCGGTGTACTCCAACCACATCCGTGCGTGCTCTTGCATCAACCCGGTTTTGGAGGACAAAGCCGCGGCCATGTCGTCGAGGCCCGTCGGGGAGACGCGAGTGAAGAGGCAGGAGCGGCCGTTCGCCACGGCGAGATTGGTGACGTCGCCGACGTTGCAGTAGAGGACCGCGGAGGGCACGGGCTCCGCGCCGGGATCTGTGTGGGCGGCGGCCGGCGCCTCGCCGAGCGCCCGGATCATGCCGAAGGCGGAGAGGTCGACGCCGACCGGTTCCAGGCCAGCGTCGCGCAGCGGTTTCAGCGAGGCGGCGATCATGTCGCGCCGCGCCGCCACGACCATCACGTCGATCTGCGGAGGTGCTCCCTCGATCGCGCCGACGCCGCCGACGACCCGATGGTCGATCACGGCCTGGTCGAGGGGCATCGCGATCTGCTCCTGGGCGGAGAAGCGGATCGCCGAGTCGAGCTCGGCCGGGTCCTCGATCGCCGGCAGTCGGACGGTGCGAACGACGACGCGCTGGTTGGCGATGCCGAGGCGAACGCGCTTGGAGAGCTCGTTGTCGTCGAAGAGCGTGCGCAGCGCCGCGGTCACGGCCTCGGCATCGACCACCTCGCCGTCGTCGAAGGCATCCGTCGGCAGCGGCTGCACGGCGACCTTGGCGGCAGCGGTTTCGTCGTGGCCGACTTCGGCCGCGCCGATGCTGCCGGCCTCGATCTCGAGGCCGACCAGCCCCGCATCTCTTGCCCGCTTCAGGCGTATCTCTGGGTTTTTGAGCTGGAATCTCATCGCGCTACGGCGGCCGGCCCCCCGAGGGGGCGCCGCCTCTACCTCTTCAATCGACAGATGGGCCCGAAAACTTTCGCCCTGCAACTACCAAGAATTCGAAGAAGCCCGATCAGTCGAGCGTCTCCCGGCCGACTACCCAGTCCGATTCCGCTGGTTCGATGAAGCTGGGGGGCTGCAGGTAGCGCAGGCGGTCGTCGTAGTTGTAGTTCTTGATGTAGCCGGTGCCGCCAGTGGTCCCGACGGGGCCGCGGTACTTCATCGCGATCGCGCCGTTCACGGTCAGCGTCCCGAGGCTGTTGCCGCAGTCGTAGTGGTCGACGATGAATGAATGTTCGATCGCCAGGATCGCCGCGTCAATCTGCAGGTTCGAAATCGAGCCGGCGCCGTTGCTGCCCGAGTTGCATTTGCTGCGACCGGTCTGAGCCGAGAACGGGTGGTAGACGCGGACGAAGTTGTTGGCGATCAGGCCCAGCACGCCTTCGCCACTGTGGATCAGGTTGCCGTCGACGATGATGTCGTTTTCGGTGGCAAGGGTCAGCTGCCCCGAGTATTCGCCATGGATGAAGGCGGTGCCGCATCCGGAGGTAGAGGGATAGGTGGCGGTAAAGGGCGAATAGATCGTCGGACAGGAAGTGCCTCCCACGTAGACCACTCCGTTGGAGGGGAGTGGGCCCGAGTAAAGGGGCGATTCGGTGCACGTTTTCCCGGCGCTGACCGAGATCGTCTCGCCGTTGAGGCAGATCCTCACCTGCCCGGTGAATTTCAGGCCGGCGATGTCTTCCAGGGCGCTGTTGGAGGGCGGCGGATTGATCACCGGCGAGTTCGCGGTCAAGGTGCCTTTGAAGTTCGACGAACTGCCGGTTTTGGTCGATCCGGACTGGGGGACGTCTTTGGTCGAGAACCAGCCTTTCGGCGGGCCGCTGACTTCGACAGGGTCGGCCGGGCCGCGGCCGAGCGTCGGGTTGTCGCTGATCGCGAAGGAGTCGTTGGTGTGCATCGGGCCGTTGATGCTGTCGCCTTTGACGAAAGAGATCACGACGCAGTAGATGGTTTCGTTTCCGTCTGCGTCTTTGACGTTCGGGATCGGGGCGCTGTTGCGACCCGCCATCGAGAGGGCTAAGGGGTTTCCCTGGAGGTCCCGTTCCTGGAGGGGCTTGCTGCACTGGGAATTGGCCCCATCGAGTTCGGGAGAAGGGTTCGGGAAGCCGTAGCTCACCGGGTCCAGGGTCTCGTACTGGGTGAGGTAGACGTAGTCGAGGAAGGTCGCCGGCTTGAAGGTGGCGACGATCGAGACGTCGGCTTTGCCGGAGAAGCCGGTCGAGCGGATTCGGAACGTGCCCCTGAACAGGCCGGAGGGCTCCAGCATGCTTGGCCCTGGATTGGCGGCATCGCACTGCGTGTACTGCGACTGCCCGGCGGCGGGCAGCAGTTCGATCGCGTAGGTGCCGCCGGTATTGCCCGGCACGTGGCGCTGCTTCGCGGTCGACCCCACCTGGTTGACCGCGTTGGTTTCCGGTTGGACATTGGTGCAGTCCGTCCAGTAGTCGGTTTCGTTATGGAGGTGAAAGACGTAGTCGTTGATTCCGGCTTTCGCCGCCTCATAGGCCCGCCTCTGGTCGAGGTCATGGCGGTTCAGGTGGAGGTCGCCGCTGACCGCGGTGACCGCGACGATCGAGAGGGCGATGACCAGAGAGAGGCCGAGGATCACCGAGATCATCGTGAAGCCGGCCTCGTTTTCGCTGCGCTTCACTGGCATGGCAGGCTCGGGGCCGCGGGGTTGTAGGAGGAGGCCGTGAGCCGCAGCGTGGCACTGCCTTGGATGCGGGCTGGCGTCGCTTCCTCGGAATTGCCGTTTCGGGGGGTCGCCATGAACGCGACGGTTACGTGGATCGTGCGGCTGGCATCGAGTTCGCTGAGGGGTACCGTCAGCGTCGTCGTCGAGAGCGTGCCGCTGACGTACCCGTGGTAGGAGAAGATCGGTTTGCCGGTGATCGGGGCGACGCGGTCCGTCAGCGCGATGGTGCGGCTGGGCGTGGTTTTGAATACCCAGAAGGGGGCCGTGCCTTCTTTCCAGTCGTAGTCGGACTGGGTGAGGGCGCCGGCGCTGTAGGTGATCGTGGTCAGGGTCGGGACCGGTGCGACGGCCGACCCCGGCGCGTGGATGAACCGCAGTTCGGTGCTCGAGCTTTCTTTGCGGATCGGCGGCACCTTCGGCGCGATGCAGGCGGAGTGGAGCTGATCGATCACGCGGTTCAGGGTCAAGCGGGAGGTTTGGGTCGCGTCGACGCGGGCGCTGACCCTGCTAGTGGTGTGGAGCGTGACCAAGATCAGGGTCGTCAACCCGACCATGACCACCAATCCGCTCGCCATCCCCACGACCAGCTCGACGAGCGTGGTGCCCCGCTGGTCTCGTGTCAGCCGCTTCATCGGCTTCATTGGCACGTCACTCCGGTTTCGGTGCCGCTGCCAAGGTCGATCGTCGCGGTGGCGGCCCCGGTAAGGCTCTGGACGTTGACGGTCGACACTTTCTTCCGTCGGTCCGTGCCGGAGATGTTCGCCGACGCACAGAGTTCGTAGCTCCCCCAGGGCAGGCCGAGTTCCGCTATCCCGGTTGAGCTGTTGCTGGGCATGCCCGCTTCGTTGCTCGTGTAGATCCGTTTGACGAAGCTCCCTTTCGATTCTTTGCAGACCTTGTCGGTGATCGTGACTTTGGCGCCGGCGAGCGCGGCACCGCTGTTATTCACCACCAGTTCGAGCGTGGGCAGCTGCAGCGTGACCGGTGCCGTCGTGCCACCGGCGGGGGCGACGACGTTCGCGAGCGCGGCGGCAGCGCCGGGGTTTTTCCCTTCCGGGTCCGGGTTGTTCGACGCGCAGGAGCCGGGGTAGAGAAGGTAGGTGGACGTGAAAGGGAAGAGGGGGGTCGCATTGACGGTGGCTTCCCGGATTGTTGCGGGGGTCCAGATCGCTTTCGCCGCCGTCATCCCGGAGTTGTAGGCGACCACCGAGTCGGCGGTGGCTACTTTGAATTCGCTGCTGGCCCCAACCCGGTATTTGAAGTTGACCGGGATGGTCCCTGGCCGGTCGAACTCGAAGGTCACCGTTTTCGTGTCGCCACCCACGACAGGAACGACTTTCTGTTCGGAGAAGCTTCCGTTCCTGTTGACGACGCCGGCCGCTTCGCCGGAGATCGTTGCCGTGTAGTTCGCGGCAGGAAGGTCCGGAAATACGGCGCAGCCTGCCGCGTCGGCGTAGCCGGCGAAGGCGCCGCTGCCGCCAGACGCGTAGACGTTCGGGATCGGCGCCTGCTGCAGGTTCATGACCGAGATCGCCAGCGTGCCGTTGTTGGGGTCGAGCGAACCGTTCGACGGCGAGAGGATGCTGACGATCTTGGCCTTTTCGGGGGCGCTCATCCGGGGCCAGGTGACTACCGAGGTGATCTCGACGTAGTCCGCGGACGACGTCCCCTCACCACAGGAGGGCGCGGACGTGTTGTCATTGATGAAGACCCCGCGAGACCGGACGCTGAAGTTGATTTTGTTGAGAGTGACCGTCCGCACCTCGTCGAGGTGGTTGAGCGTCGAGAGGCGCATCGAGACCAGGCGCGCCTGGTCTTCCTGGGCGAGCGCGTATGCCTCCGAGCTGTGTCGCAGCTCGCCCTGCGCCCTGACCGTCGTCTGCAGCAGCGCGACCACGCCGGCGGAGGCGATCACGAGGACCACCGCGCTGACGAGGATCTCGATCAAGACGAAGCCGTCCTCGGAAGCGGGGCTTTGGGCAGGGCTGATCCTCACCCGATTCCCATCGGACCGCCTCCCCGGCGGCTTTAACCGTCCCTACTCTGTTTTCGCGCTCCGGGCCTGAGTTTGGCCAAAGCTTCAGTAAATGAAGCCATGTGGCTACACTTGTTGAAGCAAGCGGTCCACCCAACCGTTTCGGAATTCCGCAATGAGCGCCGTCAGCAATTCCACCTGCCCCGTCTGCCGCACCGCCGAGATCGTCTGCGGGAAGTGGACGCTGCTGCTGATCCGCGATCTCGCTGAGGGAAACAGCCGTTTTTGCGAGCTGGAGCGCTCTCTGGAGGGGATCAGCCCGCGCACGCTCTCGCTGCGGCTGCGGGCTCTGGAGGAGGAGGGCATCGTCGAGCGGCACACCTACCCCGAGGTTCCGCCCCGCGTCGAGTACGCCCTGACCAAGAAGGGCGAGGCGCTGGTGCCGCTGGTCGAAGACATGCGCCAGTACGGCACCCGCTGGCTTCTCAGCGAAGAAACCGCCGCGCCGACGGCCGCCGCCGCCTAGATCAAACGTCCAACCGCGGGCGCTGCAAGCGTGCGTGCAGGCGCAGGAGCGGGGGCGGTGGGGCGGAAGCCTGAGCCGTGCGTGATTTCCTGCTCAATGAAGCCCTGAAACGCCTCGCCACCGAGACTGCGACCCGGCTCAGCTCGCTGGTCGCCGGTGGCGAGGAGATTCCCTTTGACGTCGGCGCCTCCGATGGTGAGGAGTCGGCCTTCTACAGCTACGTGCCGATGACCGGCCGCTATGTCGAGGACCACGCCGACGAGCTGCGCTCGCTGCCGAACTTCGCGCCGGCCCGCGAGGCCGCGGTCGAGGCTGGCGTCGCCGCTGCTTACCTCGAGGACCGCGGTGAGCAGGTCGCCGCCGACCCCGGTGAGCGCGCCGAGCGAATGCTGACCATCTTCTTCGTCGATCTCTGGGAGGGATCGACGGGGTTTGCGCTGGACCGCGCCCGGCTCGAGGGCGCGCTCGCGTCACTCGATGCCGAGGCCCGCGAGGCCGACGACGCCGACGTCCTGATCGTGCCGATCGTTGGCCTGCGGATGTCGGTCGCGCGCCTGCAGCTGCCCCACGGGGTGCGGGTCGTTCGCGCCGACTCGATCGAGGCGCCCGTCGACGCGATGCGCAGCGAGGGGATGGGACGTGCGGCCTGGGAGCCACAGTTCCTCGCCGTCGCCGAGCAGGACCCCGACGGCGGCACCGACGACGCCCTCAACCAGCTGCGCGAGTTGATCAGCGTGATGAGGCTCTTCAAGGGCGGCGGCGTCGGCCTCGGCCCCTACGCCTTCGCTCCCACCGGCGCCGACAACTGGCGCCGCGTCGCCACCGGCGCCCCGGCCACGCGCCCCGGCGGCTACCGCCTCAGCGAGAGCGAGGCCGCGGAGCTGACCGAGTTCGCAAGCGCCCTGGAGTCTCGCCCGGATCCCGACGGCGCCCTCACCTGGGCGGTCGGGCGCTTCGAGATGGGCTGCGAGCGCGAGAGCGCGCTGGAGGGACTGAGCGACCACCTGCTGGCGCTGCGCGCCGTACTCGAGGGGCATGGCCCGGTCGGCGCCTCGCTGCCGATGCGCGCCGCCGCGTTGATCTGCGACGAGTCGATGGACCGGATCGAGGCCCGCGAACGGGTCGAGGACACCCTGGAGCTGGAGCGGGCGATGATGAACGGCCGCCTGCTGGTCGGTGCCGCCGAGCGCGCCGGCTGGGCCGAGGAAGGCGCCCGCCGCTTGCTGCGCCAGGCCGCCCTCGGCGAACTCGGCAACGACCTGATCGGCACCGCCGACGAGACCCTGATCGCCAACGGCCTCGCCGAGGGCGACGCTGAGATCGCCGTCGCCGAGCCCACCGACTTCCCCGAGCCGCTCGAGGTCCCGGAGCCGCTCGTCGTGCCCGAGCCGGACGATGTTCCGGAGCCCGCCCAGATCCGGATCGAACACATGCCGCCGGAGCTCGACTCAACCGAGGAGGACGAGATGCAGGAGACCCGCATCATGGAGCCGGTTCCGGCCGAGGACGAGATCAAGATCACGGCGACGCCGTGGCTCGACGAGGTCTCCGAAGGCCGCCCCGGCGACTCGCTCGAGTGGCCCGCCCCAGTCGTCAGCGGCGACCGCGACCTCCAGCACCGCGAGCGGATCGACACCCCCCGCGTGCGCCACCTCTTCCCGGTCCCGGACGCGGACTGGGATCTCTCGCACCCCGAGTTCGAGTACTCCCGCCGGACGCCCTGACGAACCGAGCGACCGGCGCATCTCTGCGTCCTCGGTCGCTCGCGTGCCGAGCACGCCACGCTCCCTGCGTCCTTGATCTGCTTGGTCGCTCGGCCCGTCAGCAGCCGCTTTAGGCCAAACCCGCTGCCATCGCGACTCGCTCCTCGCCGGTCGCGAACAGGTACCTGTTGATCTCCGCCAGCCCGGCAAGGTCGTGCACGTCCTCGTCGAGGTGGGGGACGCGGATCACGCCTTTGGTCCGCAGCTCGGAGGCGAGGTGCTCGATGTTGCGGGCGTCGCGCTCGGCCAGTGCCTGGTAGTCGGAGAAGTTGGCGGCGACCCGCCGGGCGAGGTCCTCGTCGCCGAGCTTCTCGGCCAGCGCCGCCGGCAGGTCCTCGACCTCGCCGCGCAGTCGCTCGGCCGGGTAGTGGACCTTGTTGACGATGACGCCCCCGAACGGCAGCTTCGCCTCGACCAGTTTGCGGTGGAAGTAGACGGCCTCGTCGATCGGCTCCCCCTGCGGGCCGCAGACGACGAGGAAGCAGGTGGTCGGAGCGGCGAGCAGCTTGTTGACCCGCTTGGCCCGTGCCTGGAAGCCGTCGATCATGCCGCTGAAGGCGTTGAAGAACTCGGCCAGGTCGGCCAGCAGGTCGAAGCCGACGATCCGCTTGAGGACGCCGAGGACCACCGAGGTCCCGCGTCCGGCGACCTTGGCCGCCAGCCCGGTCGGCTTCATGAACATCCGCAGCGACCTGCCTTCGATGAACTGGGTCAGCCGTTTCGGCGCCTCGAGGAAGTCGAGCGCGTTGCGGGTCGGCGGCGTGTCGAGGACGAGCAGGTCGAAGCCGCCTTCGGTGTGGAGCTCGAACAGCTTCTCCATCGCCATGTACTCCTGCGAGCCGGCCAAGGCGCTGGAGATCTGCTGGTAGATGCGGTTTTCGAGGACGCGGTCGCGCGACTCCTCGTCCGGCGCCTGGCGCGCGATCAGCTCGTCGAAGGTGGCCTTAGCGTCGAGCATCATTGCCCACAGCTCGCCCTTGATCTCGATCCCCTGCTGCTCGAACAGGGCCGGGTCGACCTGCCGCGCCTCGTTGCCGAGCTCCTTCAGGCCCAGCGAGTCGGCGAGCCGCTTCGCGGGGTCGATCGTCAGCACGCAGACTTTCATTCCCTGCGCCGCCATCCCGGCCGCGATCGAGGCCGAGGTGGTGGTCTTGCCGACGCCGCCGGAGCCGGCGCAGATGCAGATCTCCTTGCCCTCGAGGACGTCGCCCAGCGTCGGCATCAGGTCAGCCTCCGCGAGAGCCGCCGCGCCGCCTCGACGCCGAGCTCGGGCTCGAACAGGAAGGGCAGGG
>JAENWU010000194.1 GCA_016649905.1 Thermoleophilia bacterium | reverse complement strand
TGCGGCGCCCTCTACGCGCAGGGCGCGGTCTTCTGCTGGCAGTGCGGCCACGACCTGATGCCGCGCGGGACGGCGGTCGCCTCGTGAAAAACGAGCGCGGCTACCGGGTGCTGCTGCGTTGGGCGGCGCTGCCGGTCACCGACCGTCGCTGGGCGGCGCCGCTGGCAGCGGTGGCGCTCGGCTTCGGTCTCTTCGTCGGCGTCGCGATCGGGCCGGGCGCGAGCGGGACGCTGGCCGGCGGCGTGCCGCAGGTGATCGAGGTCGCCGGCCTCGGCGGTGGCGGTGGCGGTGGTGAAGAAGAAGCGTCGGGCTTCGAAGAAGGCGAAGCGGAAGAACCGTTCGAAGCAGAAGCGGAAGCGTCGGAATCCGGCTTCGAATTCGCCGAAGAAGAAACGTTCGAAGCACCGGAAGCGGCCAGCGAAGGATCCTCGCCGCCCGCGACCAAGCCCAAACCGAAGCCCGAAGCCGAAGACGAGCCCGAAGAGGAACTGATCACCCTCAGCGGCGTCGTCGTCCACTCGAACCCGGCCGCCGGCAGCTACGCGGTCGCCGAATCCAGCGGCGCCCTCAGCGCCGTTCACGCCGCAAAGCTGCCGTCGCCCGGAACCAAGCTGAGCGTGCCGGTGCGGACGCTCGCCAACGGCACCTTCGCCGAGGGCGGTGCCCGCAAACAGACCGGCGCCGCGCCGAAGGCGAAGCTCGAAGGGATCGTCACCTACGTCGACGCCGATCCGGCGGCGCCCGCCTACGCGGTCTCCAAACGGGGAGTCTCAGCGCTGGTCAGGGTGCGGCCGGACCCGACTGGGGCACCGCCACAGCTGCCCGTGCTTGGCGCTTTCGCCAAGGTCGGCGTCGAAATCGAAAAGCTCGCCGCGACTCCGGCCGAAGCCCCGCCCACGCTGGCGCCGGAAGTCCCGGTTCCGGTGCAGCCAGTCTGCGAAGGGGCGCCGTGGCCGACGCCGGAGCTGCTGCCGCAGGTGCCGGCGGCGGTGGCGACCCTCTGGCAGACGAGCCTCGACGCCAGCGGCGTCCCCTTCACCTACAGCGACTTCGCCGGCGTCGTCACCGCCGTCTGCGCGCAGGAGGGCAGGCTGGTGATCTCCGCCGACGACGTCCGCGAGGCCGGCGCCGATCTCAGCATCGTCGTGCCGTCGAAGCTCGCCACCGCCGAGCTGAAGCCCGGCGACTCGGTGCTCGCCACCGCCGAGATCGGCGCCACCGGTGAACTGACGCTGAAAGGCCTGGCCAGCGACGAGCACAGCAAGGGCGCCGACGACGCCGACGCCACCCAGGGCGACTTGGTCAACCACCTCGACGAATGAACGCCTGGTCGGCCCATGGAAGCGCCTGGGCGTTCAGCTGCGCGGCGCTCGCGGCGGCGATCCTCGCGATCTCCTTGCTGGCCGGCTGCGGCGGGAAAGAGGACGAGGCGAGCGGCGCGGTCGAGGCAGAGGACGTCGCGGCGGCGCAGCTAGGTCCCTCCGTCGAAGCGCAGAGCGCGGAATTCCTGGAACGCCCAGGCACCGAGCTCGACGGCATCCTGCGCCGCTTCCTCGGCCCAACCTTCACGACCGCGGTCGATCCCGGCTCGGCGATCTGCCGGCCGGCCAGCCGCACCCCGTCGATCGACGATCCCAAGCGCTACCCGTTCGCCTGCATCGTCCGCGCCAGCGCCGACGGCCAGGGGCTGGAAGTGGAGATCGTGCTCGGCTTCGTCGGCACCGAACTCGAGGGCCGCTGCTGGCGCGCCGCCAACGAGCGGGTCCTGGTCACCACGACCCGCCCGACCTTGCTCGGCAGCGAGGCGCTGCGCCCGGTCAACCAGATCGCCGGCTGCGCATGAGTCCCGCGCTCAGGCCGAGGGGTGCATATGCCACCCATACGGGGGCATATGCACCCCTCGGCGTTTTCATCCTCTTCACACCATCGCCACAGCGACGCGGAACGATGGTGGTGACGTGAACGCGCCGAGCCCCGCCCAGACGCCCGGCCGCGATCCGCTGCCGCGCCTCTTCTCCAGCGCCGCGCTGCTGGTCGCGCTGATCGCCCTCGTCTTCTCGATGGGCGGGCTGGCACCGGCCAAGAAAGGCCAGGCAGGCAAGGTGGTCGTGCTCGGCCGCAACGGCAAGATCCCCGCCAGGTACTTGCCGACCGTGCCTTCCGCCCGCAACGCCCAGAAACTCGGCGGCGCCACTCGCGACAAGCTCGCGGTCAACTGTCCGATCCCCAACGCGGTCGACCTCGGCACCTGGTGTTTGGAAAGCGGTCTCTACCCGGTGCCACCCAAAGACGTCGGCCGCAACGACTACCTCTACGCGACCCAGGCCTGCGTCAAGGCGGGGGGCTGGCTGCCGAGCGCCGCGCAGCTGATCGGCGCGGCGCCCCGCGCGAAGCTGCAGAGCACGATCGACGACAGCATCCTCACCTCCGGCGCCGAAGAGTTCCCCGACGCCAAGAACGGGATCAAGGACAAGCGCGAGATGAGCGCCGACCTGACCACGACCGCATCCGGCTCCCGCGCCGCCGGCTCGGAGGGCGTCACCGTCGGCTCCAAAGGCAGCGGCAACCTCGGCGAGCCCGACCCGGTGCCGATGCCCGCCGACCCGCTGCCGGAAACCCTCAACTACGTGACCGTCTACGACAACCACAACCACGGTGGCTTCGCCGGCGGCGCCCCGGTCGGCCGCGCCGAGAACTTCCGCTGCGCCTACGCCAAGGGCTCCCAGGGCCGCAAGTTCGGCGATTGAGCGGCACTCAAAACGCTCCGTACCATCATTTGTCGCCCCCTGGGCGACAAAAGGCATAAGGAAGCCTGCCGCGGGTCAGTCGACCAGGATCAGCATCGCGGTCAGCAGGCCGAGGGCGATGCCGAGCAGCGTCAGGGCGAGGAGCGGCCAGGTGGCGGGTTCGCGCACGCGGTCTTCGTCGATCGCGCGATCGACCTCGGTGCGCTGCAGGGTCCCGTATGCGAGCGCCGCGATCCCCCAGAGGGCGAAGCCGACGCCGGCGACCGAGTAGGGCCATTTGACCGCGCTGGGATCGAGCTCGGGCACGACCCGGCCGACGCCCAGCGCGACCGCCAGCGCCGCCAGCCCAGTCCGCCACCAGGCCAGCTGCGTTCGCTCGCCGCCGAGGGCGTTGTCGCCGGGGAAGACGTGGTGGACGTCCTCGGCGAGGTCGC
>JAENWU010000142.1 GCA_016649905.1 Thermoleophilia bacterium | reverse complement strand
GTCGTCTTGCCGTGGGTGCCGGCGATCGCGATCAGCCGCTTCTCGGCGCAGAGCTCGGCCAGCAGGGCACCGCGATGGATCGGCTCGACACCGCGCTCGCGGGCCAGCGCCAGCTCGGGGTTGTCGGCGCCGATCGCGGTCGAGACGACGACCTCGGCCCCCTCCGGCAGGTTGGCGGCGTCGTGGCCGACGGCAGGCTGCAGGCCGGCGGCGCGCAGGCGCTCCATATAAGAGGAGTCGGCGCGGTCGCTGCCGGTAACCGCGGCGCCGAGACGCGCGCAGACCAGCGCCAGGCCGCTCATGCCGGCGCCGCCGATGCCGATGAAGTGCAGCTTCCGCCCCTCCCAGCCCGGTGATGTCGTAGTTCTTTCCGCTATCCGGAAAGAACTACGACCGCTGTCGGCGGTCACCGCGCCGCCTCCAGGACCTGGTCGGCGATGCGGTGGGCGGCGTCGGGTTTGGCGATCCGGCGCGCCGCGGCCGCCATCTCCCCCAGGCGAGCCTCGTCGCCGAACAGCTCCTCGACCTCCCGCGCCAGCCGCTCGGCGCTGAGCTCGGAGTCGGCGATCACCGTCGCCGCCCCCTGCTCGCGCATCCACTCGGCGTTGGCGGCCTGGTGGTCGGCGGTGGCGTGCGGGTAGGGCACCAGGATCGCCGGCCGCCCCGCCGCGGTCAGTTCGAAGATCGAGCCGCCGGAACGGCCGAGAACGAGGTCGGCGGCGGCGAGGACGGCGCCGAAGTCGGGCTCGTAGGCGCTCAGCGTGTAGTCCTCGGCGTGCGGGGCGGCGGCGAGGCGCGCCGCCAACTCCTCGTGGTCGCGGCGACCGCTGAGGTGGATGACGGCGAAGTCGCGACCGCCGCGCTCGGCGAAGGCCTCGATCGCGGCGAAGTTGATCGAGCGGGCGCCCTGGCTGCCGCCGAAGACCATCAGGCAGCGCGCGTCGGCGGCGATCCCAAGTCGCTGCCGCGCGGCGGCGCGGTCGGCGCCGACGACGCCGGTGGGGACCGGGCGGCCGGTGAGCGCGTAGCGGTCCCCCTCGCGACCGGAGATCGGGAAGGCGAGGCAGACCCGCTGCGCCCGCGCCGCCAGCAGGCGGTTGGCGAGTCCCATGTGGCTGTCGGCCTCGGTCAGGACCAGCGGCGTCCGCGTCAGCGTCGCCGCCAACCCAGCCGGCCCGGCGACGAAGCCGCCGCCGCCCAGCACCACGTCGGCGCCGCGCCGGCGCAGGATCTTGCGCGCGGCTCCGACCGCGAGCAGCGCCTCCAGCCCGGCCCGCGCCGCCCGCAGCGGGTTGCGGCGGTCGATGCCGCGGACCTTGACGAAATCGATCTCGTAGCCGGCCGCCGGGACCAGCTCGGCCTCGACCCGCTCGCGGGTGCCGAGGAAGCTGACCTCGGCGCCCCTAGCCCGAAGCTCGTCGGCGACCGCCATGGCGGGAACGACGTGACCCGCGGTTCCCCCCGCCGCCACCACCACTCTTGGCTTTCCTGACACCGCTCGATCGACTCCTTTCACGGGCGGGCGCTCGGCCGCCTTCGACGACGCGCAGTTTGCCAGCGCGGGAGCCCGTGGACGCGCGCGCCACCGAGGCGGTGCCGCCGCGGGCGACGTTGAGGATCAGCCCGACCGCGAACAACGAGGCCATCAGGCTGCTGTTGCCGTAGGAGACGAAGGGCAGCGGCACGCCGGTCAGCGGCGCCAGCCCCATCACCGCGAAGAGGTTGATCGTCGCCTGCACGAGGACCAGCGAGGTCAGGCCCGCAACGAGCAGCTTGCCGTAGTTGTCGCGGGCCTTCTGGGCGACTTTGAGACCGGCGTAGCCGAACATCGCGAAGAGGCCGACGACGCCGACGATCCCGATCAGCCCCAGCTCCTCGCCGATCACGGCGGAGATCATGTCGGTGTGGGCCTCGGGCAGGTAGAAGGCCTTCTGGACGCCGTTGCCGATCCCGACCCCGAAGATGCCGCCGGAGCCGAGCGCGATCTTCGCCTGGGCCGCCTGGAAGCCGGCGCCATGGACGTCGCCGCCGGGGTCGAGGAAACCGGTCAGGCGCGCCATCCGGTAGGGCTCGACGACCGTCAGCAGCAGCGCCAGGACGCCGATCCCGAGCGCCAGCATCCCGAGGTCGCGGGGCCGCGCGCCGGCGGCGACGAGGGTGGCGCCGACGGCGAAGGCGATCACCATCGTCGTCCCCATGTCGGGCTGCAGCATGATCAGCAGGCAGCTGGCGCCGACGACCAGCAGGAAGGGCATCATCCCCTCGATCGATCGCGCCCGCTTCGGCTTGCGAGAGAGAAGGTCAGCGCCGTAGAGGATCAGCGCCACCTTGGCCAGCTCGGAGGGCTGGATCTGCAGGAAGCCGGAGCCGATCCAGCGACTGGCGCCGTTGACGGTGTTGCCAGCGCCGAGCACGACGATCAGCAGGAAGATCGAACCGGCGAGAAGCGCCGGGGTGAGGCGGCGCACGGCGGTCAGACCGTGGCGGGCGGCGAGGTGCATGACGACCAGGCCGACGGCGCCGAACATCAGCGTCCGCTTCAGGTAGAAGGCGCTGTCGGAGAGGCCGCCGTTCTGCAGCACCCGCGTCGTCGAGCTGGCCGAGAAGACCATCACCGCTCCCAGCGCCAGCAGGCAGAGGGTCGCGGTCAACAGCAGGCTGTACTCGGTCGAGACCGTGGCAGCGCGACGCTTGGCTTTCTTCTTTCCCTTGGCCTTGCTCGAGCTGCCGAAGCGGCGCAGCGCCAGCGTGCTCATCGCAGCCCCGCGACGATCTCGCGGAAGCGGTCGCCGCGCGCTTCGTAGTCGACGAAGGCGTCGAAGCTGGCGCAGGCCGGCGAGAGCAGCACAACCTCGCCGGGCGCGGCCGCTGCGGCGGCGCGGCCGACCGCGTCCTCGAGGTCGGCGCAGCGGTGCAACTCGACGCCGGCCTCGCGGACCGGCTCCAGTTCGGCGGCCAGACGCTCGGCGGTGTCGCCGATCAGGTAGCAGGCGACGCAGCGCTCGCGGACCGGCTCGACGAGCGGCGCGAACGGTTCGTCCTTCTCGCTGCCGCCGAGGATCGCGTGGACGCCGCCCGCGAAGGCGCGCAGGCCGACGCTGGCGGCGGCGACGTTGGTCGCCTTGGAGTCGTTGACGTAGCGAACGCCGGCGATCTCGGCGACCGGCTCCAACCGGTGCGGGACGCCGGTAAAACTGCGCAGGCCCTCGCGGACCGCCTCGCGGTCCAACCCCATCGAGAGCGCCGCCGCGGCGGCGGCCATCGCGTTGGCGACGTTGTGCTCGCCGAAGACCCCGAGCTCCTCGACGCCGAGCAGCGGCTCGCCGTCGTAGAAGATCGTCCCCTCCGCCACGGCGACCTCGCAGTCGGGGTTGGGACCGACGCAGAAGGCGATCCGGCGGGCGCAGCCGCCAAGGTCGGTGCCGGCCAGCTCGGGCTCGTCGGCGTTGAAGACGGCGACGTCGTCGTTGCCCTGGTTGGCGAAGATCCGCAGCTTCGCGGCGAAGTAGGAGTCGAGGCCGGCGTGGCGGTCGAGGTGGTCGGGCGCGAGGTTGAGGAAGACGGCACACTCGGGCGCGAAGGAGCTGGTGTCCTCGAGCTGGAAGCTGGAGCACTCGCAGACGACGGTGGCGTCCGGCTCGAGCTCCCCGACCAGCGCGGAAAGGGGCGTGCCGACGTTGCCGGCGACCGCGACCGGCTCACCGGCGCCCCGGTAGATGTGGCCGAGCAGCTCGACCGTGGTCGTCTTGCCGTTGGTCCCGGTCACGGCGAGGAAGCGGTTCGGTAGCGCCCGCCAGGCCAGCTCGAGCTCGCCGACGACCTCGATTCCGCGCTCCAGGGCGGCAGCGATCGCCGCCGCGTCCCGGGGAACCCCCGGGCTCTTGACGACCGTCCGCGTCCCCTCGAGCTGTGCAAGACCATCCGTATCCAGGACAACTTCGACGCCGACCTCCGAAAGCCCTGCCGCCCCCTGCGGATGTCCGGAATCGACCGCCCGAACAGCCTCGCCGCGAGCGGCCAGCAAGCGCGCGGCAGCCTGCCCCGATCGGGCCAGCCCGACGACCAGGAACGGGCCCCGCGGCAAAGGGGGGCGAATCTCCTTGGCGGGCGGACTTGTCATCCCACCTATGTTCGAGCCCCGACCTGCTGCACCTGTGCCCGTGGACAACGTCCGCCCGATTCGAGGTAGCAGAACTGCTACCGTCCGGATCGTGCCCACCATTCCCCAGAAAGACCTCCGCAACAAGGTTGGCGAGATCCTGCGGCGCGCCGAGGCGGGCGAGGAGTTCACGATCACCGTCTCCGGCCGCCCGGCCGCCCAGCTCGGGCCGATTCGCGACCCGCACTGGGTCGACAGCGGACAGCTGAGCGCCATCTGGGAGCTGCCGGTCGATCCGACGCTGGCGCAGGACCTGGAAGCGTTCGGCGGCGAGCTGCGGGATCCCTGGGCCGCCTGAGCCGTGCGTGCGGTGCTTGACACGTCGATCCTGATCGGGGGCAAGCAGCTGCCAGCTGGAATCGAAGCGTCGATCAGCGCCGTATCGATCTCCGAGCTGCACTTCGGCCTTCTGGTCGCGCCCGACGAGGACGTCCGCGCCGAACGGGTGGCGCGGATGGGACTGATCGAGGCCCGCTTTCCGAACCCCCTGCCCCTGGACGATCGCGTCGCGCGTGCCTGGGCCCAGCTTCAGGCGGCTGTCGTGCGCCGCGGCGCCCAGCCCCGCACCCGAATGGCGGACCTGGCGATAGCGGCGACCGCGATCGCCCACGGCGCGGTCCTGATCACTGCCAACACCAAGGACCTGAAGGTCGTCGAGGACCTGGTCCAGATCCGCACCCTCTAGGGATGCGCTACCGCCCTATCGACTGCTGATAGAGCGTGAAGCCAATTCCCGAGCAGACGGCGGCGACGATCCAGAAACGGAGCATGATCTTGGTCTCCGACCAGGCCATCATCTCGAAGTGGTGATGGAGGGGGGCCATGAGGAAGACGCGGCGGCGGAAGGTCTTGAAGGAGAAGACCTGGATCGCCACCGAGAGCGCCTCGATCACGAAGATGCCGCCGATGATCAGCAGCAGCACCTCGGTTTGGGTCATCACGGCCAGGGCGCCGATCGCCCCGCCTAAGCCGAGCGAGCCGGTGTCGCCCATGAATATCGACGCCGGGAAGGCGTTGAACCAGAGGAAGCCGATGCAGGCACCGACCAGGCAGGCCGAGAGCAGGGCCAGGTCCTGCTGCTCGTTGGCGACGAAGGCGATCGCGGTGTAGGCGAGCAGGACGATCGCGCAGGAGCCGGCGGCGAGGCCGTCGAGGCCGTCGGTGAGGTTGACGCCGTTGGAGAAGCCGGAGAGGACTAGGAAGACGAGGACGAAGTAGAGGACCGGGCCGAGGTCGAGGCTGGCGTCGCCGATGCGGAAGTAGAGGATCGGCTCGAGGCCGACCTCGTGGCGGGCGACCCACCAGAGGACCAGCGCCAGCAGCACCTGGAAGAGGATCTTGTAGCGGGCCGAGAGGCCCAGCGAGCGGCGTTTGACGATCTTGATGAAGTCGTCGGCGAAGCCGAGGGCAGCGCAGCCAAGGGCGACGCCAAAGACGGTCAGGCTCTGCGGGTCTCGCTCGGAGAGGACCAGGTAGGGCACGCAGATCGAGACGAAGATGATCAGCCCGCCCATCGTCGGCGTGCCGGCCTTGGCGTGGTGCTCCTGCGGGCCGTCCTCGCGGATGTGCTGCCCGAACTCGCGCACCCGCAGGTATTCGATGAATTTGGGGCCGAGGAAGATGCAGATCAGCATCGCCGCCATCCCCGCGATCAGGACTTCGCCCATCAGCCGGCCTCCCGCAGTTCCGGCAACAGCTCGGCGACGGTCTCCAGGCCGGCGGAGCGCGAGCCCTTGATAAGGACCGCGTCGCCGGGTTCGAGCTGGGCGGCGAGCCATTCGGCGGCCTCGCCGGGATCGGCGACGAGCTCGTCGGGGTCGTAGTCGCGGGCCGGCTCGCCGACGCCGACGACGACGTCGACGCCGTGGGCGCGGGCGTGCTCGCCAACTTCGCGGTGGTAGGCCGGCGTGTCGGCGCCCAGCTCTCCCATTTCGCCGAGCACGGCGAGCGTGCGCGCCGCCCCGAGGGTCGCGAGATGGTCGAGCGCCGCGCGCATCGACACCGGGTTGGCGTTGTAACAGTCGTTCACGAGGACGATCCCGTCGCTGAGCTCCAACCGCTCTCCGCGGAACCGGGAGAAGCCTATGCTCGCAGCGCCGTCGGCCATATCTCCCGGCGCCACTCCAAGCGCGATGCCGGCGGCGATCGCAGCTAGGGCGTTGGTCAGGTTGTGGGCCTCGGTGAAGGGGAAGTGGAAGCGCTGCTCGCCCAGCGGGGTCGAGACCAGCGCCTCGGTGACGCCCTCCTCGCGGCGGGACTCGACCGCCTCGACGTCGCCGCCGGGCCCGAAGCGCAGCAGTCGCTCGAGGCCGTCGAGGT
>JAENWU010000179.1 GCA_016649905.1 Thermoleophilia bacterium | reverse complement strand
TGCGATCACCGCATCCTCTACGGGGCCGACGGGGCAGGGTTCTTGGCGCGGATCCGGGCGTTGTTGGAAGAGCCGATCAGCCTCGCGCTTTAGCGAGACCGTTCTTATGCACGCATAGCGTGCATTACGACGGTCTCGCGGGTTCAGCCGCCCGCGAACGGGCTCGCCGCGACCGCTCTAGGCGGCGCGGGCGAGCTCTACCGGCCGGGCGACCTCGCGCTCAGCCTCAACTGCGGTGAGAACCGGCTCACCGGCGATCGCGGCGCGAAGCGCGGCGAGGGCCTGGCCGTGGTCAAGATCGGTCTTGGTGGCGACCGGCTTGCCGTCGTTGTAAGTCGTGAAGGTCCAGCTCTTGTGGCTCATCTGTTGCTCCGTCTCGATTGCTTGTATACAAGTATCGGGGCGATGCGAACATCCGTTTGTGAGCGCCCTCACACATAGGGCTCTGTGTGCGCGATGTCACGCTTTTCTCCTGCCGGGCCTCGTCAGTCCGTGCCGTCGAGGGCGAGCCGGATGTGCTTGATCGGCAACTGCAGGTTCATCGCATCCGTGGGCGAGGCCTCGAAGCCGAAGTGCTCGTAGAAGGCTCGTGCCCTCTCGTTGACGGCGTGGACCAACAGCAGGCGCATGCCGGCTTGCTCCGCCACGGAAACCGCCCTGGTCATGGCGTCTCGAAGCAGAAACGCGCCGATGCCCATCCCCTGGACGGTGTCGTCGACCGCCAGCCGGGCGAGCAACATGACTGGGATCGGGTGCCTCGGCATTCCCTTCCTTGCGCGCTCGGTGGTCGCGGCGGGCTCGATCGATGCCACCGATAGGGCGTGATAGCCGACGACTCGCTGCTGCTGGGAATCGCCGACGACGTAAGTGCGAGCGGAGCCCGCGCCGGCCGCTGCGCGAGCGTGGTCTAGGAGCCAGACGTCGAGCGAGCGGATTCCGCAGTCGAAGCCGCTGATCAGGTGCTCGCCACCGAGCGGCCCGGGGTCAGGGAAGCGCGGCACTCGGCCTATTCAGGCCGGGCACGAGAAAAGAGTCTCGCCAGCTCGGGCCGGGCTTTCGCCGGTCGGTCCATCGCGACGACGAGCTGCTGCCAGGACTCGGGATCGAGGACGAAGCGGGTGCGATCAGCGAGAAGCCGCTCGGCTCGCTCTCGGCCACTCTCGACCCATGTCGACATCAACCTGACCTCCCCCGATCCAGCTCGACCAGAGAGCCGTAGGCGTCGGGACGGCGGGTGGTGAGGAAGGGGAAGAGCTCCAGCCAGTCGCGGCGCTGGTCGAGGTCGAGGTCGGCGACGAGGACGGCCGGCTCGTCGCGGGGGGCCTGGACGAGGACGCGGCCGTAGGGGTCGGAGATGAAGGAGGAGCCATAGAAGGTCAGCGGCGGCTCGGTGCCGGTGCGGTTGACGGCGATCATGAAGACGCCGTTGGCGATCCCGTTGGCGACGATCACCCGCTCCCAGAGCGGCTGGGTGTCGAACTCGGGGTGGTCGGGCTCGGAGCCGATCGCGGTCGGGTAGACGAGGACCTCGGCGCCGGCGAGGCTGTAGGCGCGGGCGAGCTCGGGGAACCACTGGTCCCAGCAGGTCGGCAGTCCCAGCCGCGCTTCGCCGACGGGGACGACCGGGTAGGCGCTGTCCCCCGCCGGCCCGGGACGGAAGTAGCGGTCCTCGTAATAGCCGGCGGTGACGGGGATGTGGAGCTTGCGGGTCCGCGCCAGCAGCTCGCCGTCGGGAGCGACCAGGATCGCGGTGTTGAAACCAAGGCCATCGTCCTCATCGGCGCGCTCGAAGAGCGAGGCGTGGACGTGGACACCGGTCTCGGCCGCGAGTACGGCGGCGAGCTCGTGGGTCGGCCCGCCCGGCAGCCGCTCCGGCTCGACCGCAGCGGCCGCGGCCCCCGCCGGGTCGACGGCGAAGTAGGGGCTGAGGGTCAGCTCCTGCAGGCAGACCACGCGGGCACCCTCGGCGGCGGCCAGCCGCACCCCCGCGGCCAGCGCCTCGCGGTGCTCGTCGGGATCGGGATGCCAGCGCTCCTGGACGGCGCCGACGCGGAAGAGGGGCCGCTCGGAGGCGCGGGTGCGGGCCGGCGAATCGCTCGCCCCGTAGGCGGTGAGGAGCTGGATGGAGCCCATCGACTCCCGACTGTAGGCGGTCGGTGTCGGGTCCGCGACAATCGGGGAGTGAGCGCGACCCTCGACTCGACCCCCGCCGCCGACGGCTACCGGATGCCGGCCGAGTTCGAGCCCCACGACGGCTGCTGGATGGCCTGGCCGGAACGCCCCGACAACTGGCGACTCGGCGCGGAGCCGGCGCAGCTCGCCTACGCCGCCGTGGCGGAAGCAATCGCCGAGACCGAGCCGGTGACGATTGCCGCCTCCGACGCCCAGTTCGAGCGCGCCCGGGCGCTCCTGCCGCCCGCGATCCGGGTCGTCGAGGTCACCATCGACGACGCCTGGATCCGCGACACCGGCCCGACCTTCGTCGTCGACGGCGGCGGCGGACGGCGCGGCGTCGACTGGCGATTCAATGCCTGGGGCGGCCACGAGGGCGGCCTCTATTCCCCCTGGGACCGCGACGACCGGGTCGCCCACAAGGTGCTGGAGATCGAAGGCGCCGACCGCTACCGCGCCCCGTTCGTACTCGAGGGCGGCGCGATCCACGTCGACGGCGAGGGGACGGTGCTCAGCACCGAAGAGTGCCTGCTCAATCACAACCGCAACCCGAAGCTCTCGCGCGAGCAGGTCGAAGCTGGCCTGCACGCCCACCTCGGCACCGAGAAGTTCGTCTGGCTCGGGCGCGGCGTCTATGAGGACGAGACCGACGGCCATGTCGACAACCTCGCCTGCTTCGCCCGGCCGGGCGTGGTGCTGCTGACCTGGAGCGAGGACGAGTCCGACCCCCAGGCGGCGATCTCCCGCGACGCCCGCGAGCGCCTGGAAGCCGCCACCGACGCCCGCGGCCGACCCTTCGAGGTGGTCCTCCTCCCCTCCCCCGGCCCGCTGCAGATCGGCGTCGAGGAGGCGGCCGGCATCGACGCCGTCGCCGGGACCAAGGCGCGCCGGGCCGGCGACCGGCTCGCCGCCTCCTACGCCAACTTCTACGTCGCCAACAGCCGCGTCGTCTTCTCGCTGCTCGACGAACGCCACGACGAGGAGGCCGCCGAGATCCTCCGCGGCTGCTTCCCCGAGCGCGAGGTGGTCGGCGTGCCCGGCCGCGAGATCCTGCTCGGCGGCGGCAACATCCACTGCATCACCCAGCAGGTTCCCCACGCCTGATCACCGAATCCGACATTTGCCCCACTCCGGTGGGGTCAAAGTCGGATGCGTTCCCCGGAGACGCTCAGGGGCGGCGGTGCATCAGCGCCGAGCGCTCGCAGAGGGCGACCAGCTCGTCGCGCTGGTTGTAGCCGCGGTGCTCGAACTTGACGATGCCGGCGTTCTCCCGCGAGCGCGAGGCGCGCGCCTCCAGCACCGTCGACTCCGCGTGCAGGGTGTCGCCGTGGAAGAGCGGCGCCGGGAACTCGACGCGGCCGAAGCCGAGGTTGGCGACGGTGGTGCCGAGGGTCAGCTCGTAGACGGTGACGCCGACCAGCAGGCCGAGGGTGAAGAGGCTGTTGACGAGCCGCTCGCCGAACTCCGAGGAGGCCGCGAACTCGGCGTCGAGGTGGAGCGGCTGCGGGTTCATCGTCATCACCGAGAAGAGGGTGTTGTCGGCCTCGGTGATCGTCCGGGTCACCGCGTGCGCGACGACCAGGCCCTCGCCGAGGTCCTCGAACCACATGCCGCTCTGGCGTCGTTCGCTCATACCGGGAAGGCCCCATGATGGCGGCCGGCCGGGCGCCGGGACCAGCCGGCGGCGGCGGCGAGGCGCAGCTCGAGCTCGCGGCGCAGCTCGG
>JAENWU010000201.1 GCA_016649905.1 Thermoleophilia bacterium | reverse complement strand
CCGCCCTGCGCTGCGGCGAGGGCCAGAGCTACACGCACGCGGCCGCGTGCGGCGCGACCGAGGAGCTCGAGGCGTGGGCGTCGCGCCAGCCGGCGCCGCCGGGATTCAGCTGGTGGGAGACGGCTGCCGGCGCCAGCTCCTCGGTGGCGGCGCACGCGCTGATCGCCCTCGCCGGCACCCCGGGCTCTTCGGCGGCCGAAGCGGAGTTGGTCGATGCCGCCTACTTCCCGGCGATCGGGGCGCTGACGGTGCTGCTCGACGACCTCGTCGACCGCGAGGCCGACGCGGCCGCGGCGGAGCACAACTACCTCTCCTACTACCCGGGCGCCGCCGTCGCCGCGGAGCGGATCGAGGCGATCGCGAGGTCCGCGCGCGACTCCCTGGCGCCGCTGCGGCAGCGCGAGCGGCACGCGGCGATCCTGACCGGGGTGCTCGCCCACTACCTCAGCTCGCCGCAGGCCGCGACGCCACTGGCGCGCCCGGTCCGCGACCGCCTGCTCGAATCGAGCGGGCCGACCGTCCGCCTCTTGACCACCATGCTTCGATTGCTGGGCGATGGCTGAGAGCACGCCCCGATACGTCGCGATCATCACCGACGGCAACGGCCGCTGGGCGCGGCAGCGTGGGCTCGGCGTCGGCGAGGGTCACCGGGCCGGCGCCGAGACCGTGCGAGCGCGGCTGCGCGACGCGGTCGAGCTGGGCGTCCGCGAGCTGACCATCTACGCCTTCTCGACCGAGAACTGGGGGCGCTCGCCGATCGAGGCGACGACGGTGGCCGACCTGGTCGAGCTATCGGGCGTCTCGCGCAGTGCCTTTTACCGTCACTTCGATGACAAGCAGGCCTGCTTCCTGGCCGCGATCGAGGCGCTGATCGAGCCGACCCTGGAGCGGATCGCCAGCGACGAGAGCGCCCCGGCCGGGATCGAGCGGGCGCGGCGGACGTTCGAGCTGCTGATCGAGACGATCGTCTCGCAGCCGGCCGCCGCGAAGATGTGCGTCGTCGAGATCTACGCGGCCGGTCCCCAGGGGCGGCCCTGATCGACCGCACGATGGGCTTGCTCGAGGCCCTCGCCAAGCAGCTCCTGGCCCAGGTGCCCGGGCGCGAGGAGACGCCGGAGGAGATGGTCCACGCGCTGGTTGGCGGGATCCAGAAGGTGATCCACAAGCGCCTCTACCGCGGCCAGGAGGAGCAGCTGCTGGAGCTGGTGCCGCAGCTCTGGGACTGGTTCCTCTGCTACCCGGTCCCCCCCGGCCCGCTGAAGGCGACGCGGCGGCGCAACGTCAAGGCGCTGCCGTTCGAGGAACGGCAGAAGGTCGCCAACCCGCCGGAGCGGATCCTGCGGGCGATGGCCGCGGTGGTCGCCGAGAAGGGCTACCCGGACACGACCGTCGCCGACGTGGTCGAGAAAGCCGGGACCTCGCAGCGGACCTTCTACGAACACTTCAAGAACAAGGAGGACGCGATCGTCGCCGCCCTCGACAGCGGCTCCGCCCACATGCTCGCCGCCGCCCTGCCGGCCTTCCGCCGCGCCCCCGACTGGCAGCACGCCGTCCACGACACGATCGAGGCGATGTTCGCCTTCGGCGCCGAAGAGCCCGAGTACGCGCGGATGGGCGGGGTCGAGATGTACGCGGCGGGCAAACGGGCGCTGGACCAGCGCGAGATCGTCACCGAAGGCATGGAGGGCCTGCTCGCCCCCGGCTACGAGCTGCGGCCCGGGACGCCGCCGATCGCCGCCGAGGCCGTCGGCGGCGCCCTCTACTCACTCTTATATGACCACGTCAACAAGAAGGGCCCGGAGACGCTGCCCGACATCGTGCCGACGCTGGTCTACGTCACCCTCGGCCCCTTCCTCGACGGCGAGGACGCCTACGAGGTCGCGATCGGCTAACCGTCCTGGCTCTGCGCCGTTTCCAGGGCTTCGAGGTCTTCGCGGTCGCGCGGCCGATCGCTGGCCCGCTTCATCTGCATTAGATGCTCCAGCGAGCAGACCCGGACGACAAGGCCGCCGAGCTCCACGTCCATGGCCTGCGCGTCCAGCGTTGAGAAGGGCAGGACCTGCGGAAGCCCCTGAAGAACGTCGACGTCACCGAACTTGGTCACGACCAGGGTCCGGTCGCCGGTGCGAAGAAACGTCGAGATCGCGCTTGCCGCGAGCATTTTCCCTCCGACGTCGACCTTTCCGTCGAGTTCCTTCAGCAGCCCGTCGAGCCTCGCCAAGTTCTCCTGCGCGGGGTCGGGAACGAGGTCGACGTCACGCGTCGCCCGCAGGTAGCCCCAGGCATTCACCGCCAACCCCCCCACCAACACAAATCGAATCCCGGCAGCGTCGAGCCGCCGCAACAACTCCTGGAGCTGCAGCGGCGCTGGCGTCAACTCTGCCGAGCGCTCCCAGTAAAGCTAGAGAGGAACTCGGTCAGGGCCAGTCCCTCGGCGAGGTTCACAGCTAGCGGACGCCGGCCGTCTTCTCGAAGCCTCCGCAGCCTGGCCGTCTCGTTGGCGCGCCAAGGATCGCAATCCTTGGAAGCGATGCCGCTGGCAGGTTTCGTTGCCGGCTCCACGATCGAAGGGTAGCCCGAGTCTGGCTCAGTTCCAAAGAATGCCGTCGGCGGACTGCGGAAGAAGGCTCTGAATCGACTCGTCCGCCGGCACCCATCCGTCCGGCAGCTGACGCAGCAATCCCAGGCCCTTGATTGCGTTGAGATCGCGACTCAGCGTCTTCTCGGTCTTGGACGCATATGCAGCTGCGAGGCGT
>JAENWU010000022.1 GCA_016649905.1 Thermoleophilia bacterium | reverse complement strand
GCTACGACGCCTTCGGCCTGCCCGCCGAGAACCACGCGATCAAGACGGGCGAGCACCCGGCGGTGTCGACGAACAAATCGATCGAGGAGTTTCGCCGGCAGTTCCGCTCATGGGGGATCTCGATCGACTGGCGGCGGGAGTTCGGCACGCACGAGCCGTCTTACTACCGCTGGACGCAGTGGATTTTCCTCGAGCTCTACGAGCGCGGACTCGCATACCGCAAGCGCGCGCCGGTGAAGTGGTGTCCCAATGACCAGACGGTGCTGGCCAACGAGCAGGTCGTCGACGGCCGCTGCGAGCGCTGCGGGACCGAGGTCGTGCAGCGCAACCTCGAGCAGTGGTTCTTCCGCATCACCGACTACGCCGACCGCCTGCTCGCCGACTTCGACCGGCTCGAGTCCTGGCCCGAGCACGTGATCACGATGCAGCGCAACTGGATCGGCCGCTCCGAGGGCGCCGAGGTGGTCTTCCGCTGCGAGGAAGCCGACCTCGACTTCCCGGTCTTCACGACCCGTCCCGACACCCTCTTCGGCGCCACCTTCTTCGTGCTGGCGCCCGAGCACCCCGCGCTCGAGCGCCTCGTCGCCGGCACCCCGGCCGAGGCGGAGGTCCGCGAGTACGTCAACCGGGTCGGCCGCGAGTCGGCCGAGGAGCGCGGCGCCGAGGACCGCGAGAAGACCGGCGTCGCGCTCGGGCGCAACGTCGTCAACCCCGTCAACGGCGAGTCGATCCCGATGTTCGTCGCCGACTACGTGCTGATGGAGTACGGGACCGGGGCGATCATGGCGGTGCCCGGCCACGACACCCGCGACTACGAGTTCGCCCGCAAGTTCGGCCTGCCGGTGGTGCGGGTGATCGAGGGGGAAGACCCCGAGGTGGCGCGCGACGAGGATCGCCTGCCGTATCCCGGCGACGGCCCGATGACCCGCTCCGGGCGCTTCGACGGCAAGCACAACCGCGAGGCCTACGAGGAGATCGTCGCCTGGCTCGAGTCCGAGGGGCGCGGCGCTCCCGCCGTCAACTACCGCCTGCGCGACTGGCTGGTCTCGCGCCAGCGTTACTGGGGGGCGCCGATTCCGGTCGTCTACTGCGAGTCCTGTGGCGAGGACGGGGCGCCGGCGATGGTTCCCGTGCCCGACGAGCAGCTGCCGGTCGAGCTGCCCGAGGTCGAGGACTACGCGCCGCAGGGCAAGAGCCCGCTGGCCGCGGCCGAGGACTGGGTCGCGACCGAGTGCCCGAGCTGCGGCGGCCCGGCCCGGCGCGAGACCGACACGATGGACACCTTCGTCGACTCCTCCTGGTACTTCCTGCGCTACCTCGACCCGCGCAACTCCGAGGCCGCCTGGGAGCGCTCCGCGGTCGATCACTGGTTCCCGGTCGACCAGTACATCGGCGGCGTCGAGCACGCGATCCTGCACCTGATGTACGCGCGCTTCCTCACCAAGGCGCTGGCGGACCTCGGCCAGCTCGACGCCCAGGAGCCGTTCGCCAACCTCTTCGCGCAGGGGATGATCACCCGCGACGGAGCCAAGATGTCGAAGTCGAAGGGCAACACCGTCAGTCCTGGCGACTACGTCGAGCGCTACGGCGCCGACACCGCCCGCACCTATGTCTGCTTCATGGGCCCGCCCGAGCGCGGCGGCGACTGGACCGACGAGGGGGTGGAGGGGGTCAATCGCTTCCTCTCGCGGCTCTGGCGGCTCTGCGACGAGGTTGAGGCTCGGACGGCGGCGGCGGAGCCGCCCGGCGCTGAGGTGGGCGCTGAGGCGCGCGAGTTGCTGGCCAAGGCCCACTGGGCGATCGAGAAGGTGACGCGGGACTTCCAGCGCGGCTTCCAGTTCAACACCGCGATCTCTGCCGTGATGGAGCTGGTCAACGAGTGCTACCGGCTTAAGGACGGCCTCTACGGCGATCCCGAGGGCGATGGCGCCGTGCGCTTCGCCACCGCGACCGCCGCCTCGCTGATCTTCCCCTTCGCTCCCCATCTCGGCAGCGAGGTCTTCGAGCGGCTGACCGGCGAGCGGGTCTGGGAGCGGGCCTGGCCCGTCGCCGACCAGGCGCTGCTCAGCAGCGACACGGTCACCCTGGTGGTCCAGGTGAACGGCAAGCTGCGCGACCGCATCGAGGCTCCAGCCGAGGCGTCGAAGGAGGAGCTGCTGGCGCTGGCGCGGGCCAGCGAGAAGGTCGCGCGGCACCTCGAGGGCAAAGAGGTGGTCAAGGAGATTGTCGTCCCCGGCAAGCTCGTCAACCTCGTGGTCAGGTAGGCCGGCACCGTTGCCGGCGACCAAGTCTGGTACAAAGCGCGCCCATGCTCGTCAGGCGGCTCGATGAAGCGGCAGTGGTGGAGTGGCACCGTCTCCGCGCCCACGTTCTCATGGACGCGGGCGAACTCGGTTCCCGAAATCTTTCGGTCACCTGGCTGACCCTCCCGGCCGGCGCCAGCCAGACCCTGCGCTCGCAGGAGGAAGCTGAGCAGGCCTATGTCGTCGTCCGCGGCAGCGGCTCGATGTCGGTCGCCGGCGACGAGCAGCGCGTCGCCGAGGGCGACCTGATCCTGGTCCCGCCCGCGACCGAGCACTCGCTCAGCAACGACGGCGAGGCGGAGCTGGCCTGCGTCTCGATCCAGTCGCCGCCGGTCGCGGCGTCAGAGCTGTATAGCGACCAGCTCGCCGAGGTGGCGGGTTACGACGACGAGGACGACTGAGGCGCCAGGGGCGGCGCATCTCGGGGTCCTCCTGAGGTGCCAGGGGCGGCGCATCTCGGGGTCCTCGGTCCGGTCGCTCGGGTCACGCACTGGAGTGCGCTCCCCTCGCCATGCTCCCTGCGTCCCCCGACCTGCTTGCCCCTGACACCTCAGGGGCGTTTTCGAGCATCAATCGTTTGATCTAGCGCGCCACGCGTGCGCCGATCGGGCTCAGCATCGGAGCTGTGCCCGAGCTGAGCCGAGCCCAGGTCGTCGTCTACGCCGCGATCGCGGCGGCGCTGCTGCTGGTCGGCGCGCGGGCGATCCGGGCCGAGCAGGGGACGGAGCCGAGCTTCGCGGCCGCGGATTCGGGCTCGGGCGGGACGGCGGGGAGCGGTGGTTTCAGCCTCAGCGGCGAGGGGGCCGACGTCGTCGTCGACGTCACCGGAGCGGTGCGGTCGCCAGGGGTCTACCGGCTCCCGGCCGGCAGCCGCGTCAACGACGCGGTGGCGCGGGCGGGCGGCGCCGAGGCGGGCGCGGTGCTGGAAGCGGTCAACCTGGCGGCGCGGTTGGCCGACGGCCAACAAGTCGTCGTGCCCGCCCGCGGGCCGGGTGGCACGGTCGCCGTCGCCGGGACGGCCTCCGAGGACGGCCCGATCAGCCTCGGCACCGCGACGGTCGACCAGCTCGACACGATCGACGGCATCGGGCCGGTCACCGCCGCCGACATCACCGAGTTCCGCGACCAGCACGGCGGCCTCGCCTCGGTCGACCAGCTCGACCAGGTCTCCGGGATCGGGCCGGCGACGATGGAGGCGCTGCGGGCCCGGCTGCAGCCCTGAGCGACAGTGCGGCCGACGCTGGCTGTCCTGGTCGCGATCGCGGTCGTGGTGGCGCTGGCGCTGCCGCGCGCCGACGAGATCCGCGAGCGAGCCGAGGCCGGGCTGGGCCGGGGGGTGCCGGCGCGGGAGGCGGAGCTCGCCCGCGGCTTCGTCCTCGGCCAGGACGAGGGGATCGACGCCGCGACCGAGGAGGATTTCCGGCGCTCCGGGCTCAGCCATCTGCTCGCGGTCTCCGGTCAGAACGTGACCCTGCTGGCGCTGCTGGCGATGCCGCTGCTGGCCGCGCTTGGAATCCCGTTGCGCGACCGGTTGCTCTGGGTGCTGGCGCTGATCGCCGTCTACGTGCCGCTGACCGGCGCCGGCCCGTCGATCCAGCGAGCGGCGGTGATGGGAGCGGCGGGGATCGTCGCGACGCTGGCGGGCAGGCGGACCTCGCGGCTCTACGCGCTGGCGTTGGCGGCCGGCGTGACGCTGGCGATCGACCCCTCGATCGGCGCCGACGTCGGCTGGCAGCTCAGCTTCGCCGCCGTGCTCGGGATCCTGCTGGCGGCGACGCCGCTGCGCCGGGTGCTTACGGATTGGCTGGGTAGGGGTGCATGGCAACGGGCGCTGGCCGAGGGCGTTGCCGTGACCGTTGCGGCGACGCTGGCGACGGCGCCCCTGATCGCCTTCCACTTCGAGACGTTCTCGACGACGACGTTGGCGGCGAACGTGCTGGCGCTGCCAGCGGTGGCGCCCGCGATGTGGCTGGGGATGGCGAGCGCCGCCGGCTCCCAGGTCCCGGGCTTCCCGGTCGAGCTGCTGAACCTCCCGGCCTCGGTGTTGCTCGCCTACATCGCCCAGGTGGCGGCCTGGTGCGCGGCGCCGAACTGGGCCGAGCTCGAGGTCCACCTCGGCGGCACCGGCCTGCTCGCCGCCTACGCCGCGCTCGCCGTCACCGTGCTCGGCCTCGCTGCGCTTCGCAGGTTCCGTGCGCGCCGAGTCTGCTCTGAGTGGCGCTATTCGCCACCTAGAGCAGACTCGCGTGTTCGCCTGGCGCTTCTGGTCGCCGCCGCCGTGCTGGCGGGCGTCGTCTGGTGGTGGCCCGACGGCGGTGTGGGAGGCGAGCCGCCCGTCACGGGCCTGCGGATCACCGTGCTCGACGTCGGTCAGGGGGACGCGATTCTGCTCCAGCCCGCCGGCGCCGCGGCGGTCCTGGTCGACGGCGGGCCGCCCGGTGACGAGCTCGCCGCCACGCTCGCCGACGCCGGTGTCGAGCGGCTCGGCGCCGCCGTCGTCAGCCACGACCAGTCCGACCACGTGGGCGGGATCGAGGAACTGCTCGGCGCCTTTCCGGTCGCCAGGCTCCTCTACGGCCGTCTCGGCCGCACCACGATCGCCGCCGCACGCTTGGCCGGCGTGACCACCGCCCGGGTCGCCCGCGGCACCACCGTCCGCTCCGGCGCCCTGCGGCTGGAATTCCTCTGGCCGCCGCCGGAGCTGCTGGCCGAACCGCAGCCGGGAGTCGATCCCAACCAGCTGGCGCTGGTCGCGATCGCCCGCTGGCGCGGCTTCGCGATGCTGCTCAGCGCCGACGCCGAGGCGGAGGCGGTGCCGCTGGACCCCGGCCACGTCGACGTGCTCAAGGTCGCCCATCACGGCAGCGACGACGCCGGCCTCGCCGCCCTGCTCGACCGCTCCCGGCCCGACCTCGCGGTGATCTCGGTCGGCGAGGACAACACCTACGGTCATCCCACCCCCGCGACCGTGGCGACGCTCGCCGCCCACGGCGTCCGCACCCTGCGCACCGACCGCGACGGCACGGTCGTGATCGAGGTCGACCGCGGCCTGACTAGACTCGAACCGTGGCCGCCGAGATGAAGCCGCTGTACCTGATCGCCGGCACCGACATGGCGAAAATCGACGCCACGCGGAGTCGACTGCGCGCCCGTGCCGAAAGCGAGGCAGGCACCGCGGCGCTGGAGGTCTTCGAGCCCAGCGAGGGGCGCGGGATGCCCGATCACGAGGCGCTGCTGAACTCGATTCCGGCGATGTCGCTGATGGATTCCCGGCGCTACCTGCTGGCCGACGGGGTGGAGAAATGGCGCGACCGCCAGCTCGACCCGATCGCCGCCGCGATCGCCGAGCTGCCCCCGGACCTGACGCTGGTACTGATCGCCCGCGCCAAGGCGCCCCCAAAGCTGCTGAAAGCGGTCAAGGCGGCAGGGGGCGAGGTCCACGAGTTCGAGGCGCCGAAGGCGCGCGAGATGCCGCGCACGCTGGTCGCCGACGCGCAGCGGCTCGGCTTCCGGCTCGATCCGGCAGCGGCCCGGGTCCTGGTCGACCGGATGGGAGCCAACCCGGTCCGCCTCCACAACGAGCTCGAGCGGCTGGCGCTCTGGGCCGGGAACGGGGGGGAGGTGAGCGCCGCCGACCTCGACGAGATGATCGCCGACACCTCCGAGGCCGCCGTCTGGTCGCTCGCGGACGCCCTGATCGAAGGCAACGCCGCCACCGCCCTGCAGATCGGCGAGCAGCTGATCTCCCAGGGCGAGAACGTGACCGGCTTGATCTACGGCCTCGCCTCGCGCCTGCGCGGTGCCTGCGCGGCCGCCGCCAAGCTGGAGGAGGGGATGGCGCCAGCCCAGGTCGAGTCGTCGCTGAAAATGCACCCCTACGCCGCCAAGCAGCTGGTCGGCCGCCTGCGCGAGACCGATCTGGCCGACCTGCGACTGGCGACCGAGGCCCTCGCCGACCTCGAGCTCTGGTGCCGCGGCGCCGCCGACTACGGCGACGAGCTGGCCCTAACCCTCGCGCTCAACAGGGCGTGCACCCAGAGGGCGTAACCAAGCAGATCAAGGACGCAGGGAGCGTGGCGTGCTCTGCACGCGAGCGACCGAGGACGCCGAGATGCGCCGGTTAGGCGCTCTGGGGCATACGAGAAGCTTTTGACTTCTTGCGAGCACCGGTGTTCTTGTGCATCGCGCCTTTTTGCACGGCCTTGTCGATCTTCGAGACGAGCGTGCGCTCCTCGTCGGCGATCGTCGTGGCGTCGCCGCCCTCGATCGCGCTCTCGAGCCGGCGGAAGTGGGTCTTCACCGTGCTCGTGAGCAGGCGATTCTCAGCGCGCTCGCGCTCGCTGCGTAGGATCCGCTTCTTCTGTGAGGCTATGTTGGCCATGTCGAGTGCCCGGGCAAGCGTCGTGCCAGCCCCAGGCGGCCGCCGACTATAGCGACTGAGACACAGCTTGGAGATACCCGACACCCCTGCCGGCAATGAGCGGGCCATCAACGCCGACGAGGATCCGGTCGTTGCCGACGTCGCGCTGCGCACGGCAGAGGCTTTCAACCCCGGCGAGGAATTCGAGGGAGAGCCAGCTCCAGGGCGCCAGGCGGGCCGGATTGCCCGCTCCACCGCCTTCTTCTCGATCGCCACCGCCGCCTCCCGCGTGGTCGGCCTGCTGCGCGAGATCATCGCCGCCAGCTTCTACGGCATCAGCGGCCCGATGTCGGCCTTCACGATCGCCTTCCAGGTCCCGAACCTGATCCGCAGTCTCTTCGCCGACGCCGCCCTGCAGCCGGCCTTCGTGCCCGTCTTCACCGAGCAGCTCGAGCAGAAGAACTACCGCGAGGCTTTCCGGCTCGCCTCGACCCTGCTGCTGATCGTGACCATGGTCCTGGGGGTGATCACGGCGTTCTTCGTCGTCGCGGCGCCGCTGTTGATGCCGATCTTCGCGCCCGGCTTCAAGGGGGAGATCCTCGACCTCACGATCACCCTCTCCCAGGTGCTCTTCCCGATCCTGATCCTGCTCGGGATCAGCGGCGTCGTCGTCGGCATCCTCAACAGCTACGACCGCTTCGGCGCCTTCGCGATCGCGCCGCTGTTCTGGAACCTGACGATCATCGCCGTGCTGGTGATCGTCGAGCCGATGCTGAGCGGCCAGGACCGGATCTACGCCTACGCGATCGGGATCCTCGCCGGCACCCTGGTGCAACTGCTGATCCCCGCCTGGGACCTGCGCAACACGCCGTTCAAGTTCAACTGGAGCTTCGAGTGGCGCCACCCGGGAGTGCGGCGGGTGCTGCTGCTGATGCTGCCGGTGACGATCAGCCTCGGCCTGATCAACTTCAACCTCGTCATCAACAGCTTCTTCGGCAGTCTCGTCAGCGACGAGGCGCCGGCGGCGATCGACAAGGCCTTCCGGATCTACCAGCTGCCGCAGGGGATCTTCTCGGTGGCGATCGCCACCGTCCTCTTCCCGACCCTGGCCCGCTTCGCCAGTCGCGGCGCGATCGCCGATCTGCGCGCGACCCTGGCCAACGGCATGCGTCAGATCCTCTTCGTGCTGCTGCCTGCGGCGGCGGCGGTGCTGGCGCTCTCGGAGCCGATGATTCGCCTCGTCTACCAGCGCGGCGCCTTCGACTCGGCGGAGACGACCCTGGTGGCGACGGCGCTCTTCTGGTTCGCCTTCTCACTGCCGACCAACGGTGTGTACCTGCTGCTGACCCGTACCTTCTTCAGCCTGCAGCGGCCCTGGATGGCGACCGGGCTGGCGGGGATGGACCTGGTCGTCTCGGCCGTTGCGGCGCTGCTGCTCTACAAGCCGTACGGGGTCGGCGGGATCGTCGCCGGCACCGGGATCGGCACCAGCACGGCGATGATCGCGCAGGCGGTGATCCTGCGGCGTGAGCTCGGCGGGCTGGAGTTCGGGCGCCTGTTCGACACCACGGTCCGGATCCTGATCGCCTCGGCGGCGCTGGCGGGCGCCAGCTACGGGGTTTGGGAGCTGCTCAACGGTGTCGTCGGGAACGACCTCGCGGGGCAGATCATCTCGCTCGTCGGCGGCCTCGCGGTCGGCGCCGTCGTCTACCTCGGCGCAGCTCAACTGCTGCGGATCGCCGAGCTCGAGCAGATCATGCGCCTGCTGCGGCGCCGAGCCGCCTAGATGCTCGGTCCCGGCCGCTACCTGCTCGGCATCGTCGAGCTGGCGATCCTCGTCGGGCTCGCCTGGCTCGGGGCGGCGCGGGTGCGCTCGCGCCTGCTGCCGCGCTTCGAGGGGGCTCCCGCGCACCTGGCGACTGGCGTCCTGGCGCTCGCCCTGTTGATCTGGGTGGCGGAGATCCTCGGCACGGCCTCGCTGTTCATGTCGATCCCCTACCTGCTGGGCGTGGTGGTGGTCGGCCTGGGGATCGAGCTTTACGGTCGACGGGCTGGGTGGGGGAGTGCTGCCGGGGTGGGCGAGTCTCGTCGCGGCGGGCTCGACCTGGTCACGGCGGCGGCCCTCGTCGTTGCCGCGGTTGCCCTCGTTCACTTTGCCTGGGACGCGAAGCCGCAGCTGTCGTCGGGGATGACCGGATTCGACAGCACCTGGTACCACGGGCCCTTCGCGGCGGGCTTCTTCCAGAGCGGCAACACGATCGACCTGCATTTCATCGCGCCGCAGTTCCTCGCCTGGTTCTACCCGGCCAACGGCGAAATCTTCCACGCGGTGGGAATGCTCGCCTTCGGACGGGATCTGCTCTCGCCGCTGCTCAACATCGGCTGGTTCGCGGGCTGCCTGCTCGCGGCTTGGTGCATTGGGCGGCCGTATCGAGTCGCGCCTTGGTCGCTGGCGCTGGCGTCGATCGCGCTCAGCGTGCCCGCGCTCTCCGACCAGGCGGGAGAGGCGCGCAACGACATCGTTGCGATCTTCTTCCTGCTCGCGGCGGTGGCGATCGCGGTCAATGCCTGGGGTGTGGGGTCGACGAGAGCCGGCGCTGATTCCAGGGACGGGCTGGGTGGGGGAGGGTTGCCCACCGGGGCGCTCGCGGTCTCCGGTCTCGCCGCCGGGCTTGCGGCGGGGACCAAGCTCAACTTTTTGCTGCCCGCCGCGGTTCTGGTCCTCGGGTTGGTTGCGATCGCGCCGCGTGGGACTCGCTCGCACGCTCTCGCCATGTCGGGACTCGGCGCCCTCGCCGGTGGCGGCTATTGGTACCTGCGCAACCTCGTCCAGGCCGGCAACCCGCTGCCATGGGTCGACAGCCTCGGGCCGATCTCGGTGCCGGCGCCCGACCAGGCGCTCGGCGGCCGCGAGGCCCACAGCGTCCTCGGCTACCTCACCGATGGCGCCGTCTGGTCCGACTGGATCCTCCCCGGCCTCCACGGCGGCCTCTGGTTCCTTTGGCCCTTCCTCGCCGCCGCCGCCCTCGCCGGCCTCCTCCTCTGTCTGATCCCCCGTCGCCGCACGGGCGCTGGTGGCGATCGAGACCCATCTTCCCCTCGAATAGGACGGGTTTCATGGGTCTCGACGGACCCAGTCCTTCCGCTGGCCGCCCTCGTCGGCCTCGCGACGGCGCTGGCGTGGCTCGTCGCCCCAACCTCCGCCTCCGGCCCAGACGGCATGCCCCGCGGCTTCGAGTCCGGCCTGCGCTACCTCGCCCCGGCCCTGGTCCTCGGCCTCGTCCTGCTGCCGACTGCTCCCCTGCTGCGTGGGCGCTTGGCGGAACTCGCAGCGCGTGTGTCCTTTGTAACCCACAGGGATACAAAGGACAGGAGCACGGTCGGGTCTGGCGGGCGAGCTTGGGTGGTGACGATGGGCCTGGTCCTGGTTGCGGTGGCGGTCGTGGTCGGCTACCCGGTCCAGCGCCACTACCTGGAGGGGCGCTATGCGGATCCCTCGTTCACGACTCCCGGCCTCAACGCCGCCTTTGCCTGGGCCCGAGACGTGTCCGACTCCCGCATCGCCACCACCAGCACCCGCCAGTACCCGCTCTCCGGCACCGACCTCTCCAACCGCGTCGCCTACCTCGGCGAAGAGCGCCCCCACGGCGGCTTCCAGGCCCCCACCACCTGCCCCGCCTACCGCAACCTCCTCAACGCCGGCGACTACGACTACGTAATCACCACCCGCGACCGCCTCGAACCTGACCAGTCGCCTTATCCGCCCCAAGCAAAGTGGACGGAAAGCCCGTCGTCCCAGGTCATCCTGAAGAAGCCCCCCACGGTCGTCTTCAAGCTCAACGCCCCCCTCGACCCCTCGTCCTGCTGAAGCTGAGGAACAGTCGGACTCCGGTCCATCCGGCCTGCGTCTGACGAGAGCGGGCCTGCGGCGGGTGGCACGACAGGCCCCGCCGCCCGCCCGCTCCCTTCATACTCCGCGCTCGCCCATGGACCGCATTCGCAACTTCTCGATCATCGCCCACATCGACCACGGCAAGTCGACCCTGGCCGACCGCATCCTCGAGGTCACCGGCGCCGTCGACCCGAAGAAAATGCAGGCCCAGATGCTCGACTCGATGGACCTCGAGCGTGAGCGCGGGATCACGATCAAGGCGCAGGCGGTGCGGGTCGAGTACACCGCCGCCGACGGCCAGATCTACCACCTGCACCTGATCGACACCCCCGGGCACGTCGACTTCTCCTACGAGGTCTCGCGCAGCCTCGCCGCCTGCGAGGGCGCGCTGCTGGTCGTCGACGCCGCCCAGGGCGTCGAGGCGCAGACCGTCGCCAACACCTACCTGGCGATCGAGGGCGGGCTGGAGCTGATCCCCGTGATCAACAAGGTCGACCTGCCGGGGGCCGAACCGGAGCGGGTCGCGACCGAAATCGCCGACCTCACCGGCGGCGACCCCGAGGAAGCGCTCTGGATCTCCGCCAAGACCGGCCAGGGGGTGCCCGAGGTGCTGGAGGCGATCGTCGAGCGGGTCCCGGCGCCAAAGGGGCAGCCCGACAAGCCGCCGCGGGCCTTGATCTTCGACTCCGAGTTCGACCAGTACCGCGGCGTGATCGCCTACGTGCGGATGGTCGACGGCTCCTTCCGCAAGCACCAGCGAATCCTGGCGATGCAGAACGGGACCGAGGCCGACATCGACGACATCGGCTTCTTCCGACCGGCGATGACCGGCGTACAGGGGCTGGACGCCGGCGACGTCGGCTACCTGATCACCGGCATCAAGGACGTCGCCAAGTTGCGCGTCGGCGACACCGTGACGGCCCAGGCCGATCCGGCCACGGAGCCGCTGGAGGGCTACCGCGAGGTGCGGCCGATGGTCTTCTGCGGCCTCTTCCCGATCGACACCGACCGCTACGAAGACCTCCGCGACGCGCTCGAGAAGCTGGCCCTCAACGACGCCGCCCTCTCCTGGGAGCCGGAGACCTCAGAGGCCCTGGGGTTCGGCTTCCGGACCGGCTTCCTCGGCCTGCTGCACATGGAGATCGTCCGCGAGCGGCTGGAACGCGAGTACGGGCTGGAGCTGCTGGCGACGACCCCGAACGTGCGCTACGAGGTCAACCTGACCAGCGGCGAGCACCGTGAGGTCCACAGCCCCACCGACCTGCCCGACCCGGCCGCGATCGAGACGATCGAAGAGCCCTACATCCGCGCCACGATCATCGCGCCCTCCGAGCAGGTGGGGGCGGTGATGGAGCTCTGTCAGGGCCGCCGCGGCACCCATGTCGACATGCACTACCTGAGCCCGCAGCGGGTGCAGATCCGCTACGACATGCCGCTGGCGGAGATCGTCCTCGACTTCTTCGACCTGCTGAAGTCCTCGACCCGCGGCTACGCCTCGCTCGACTACGAGCCGATCGGCAACCAGGTGTCCGACCTGGTCAAGGTCGACATCCTGCTGGCCGCCGAGAAGGTCGACGCGCTCTCGATCATCGTCCACCGCGACTTCGCCTACGAGCAGGGCAAACGGCTGGTCGAGCGGCTGCGCAAGACGATCCCGCGCCAGCTCTTCGACGTGCCGGTCCAGGCCGCGATCGGCTCGAACATCCTCGCCCGCGAGACCGTCAAGGCGCTGCGCAAGGACGTCACCGCGAAGCTCTACGGCGGTGACGTGACCCGCAAGCAGAAGCTGCTGAAGAAGCAGAAAAAAGGCAAGAAGCGGATGAAGTCGGTGGGTCGGGTAGAAGTGCCGCAGGAGGCCTTCCTGGCGGTTCTGCAGATCGATGACTAGACACCGATCCGTGACGAGGTAGGCTCCCGGCCATGCCAATCAAGACGGATGCCGTGGGAAAGACTTGGCCCGCCTCCACCTACCAGGTAGGTCGGGAGAAGATCAAGGAGTACGCCAACGCGCTGGGTATCGAGAACCCGGTCCATTTCGACGTCGAGGCGGCCCGCGCGGAGGGTTTCCGCGACGTCGTCGCGCCGCCGATGTTCGCGGTCGTCTACGCGCTGCCGGCGATGGCGCCGGCGATCCTCGACCCCGAGGTCGGGATCAACTTCGCGACCATGGTCCACGGCGGTCAGGTCTTCGAGTGGGGCGAAGTCGCCTGCTCCGGCGACGACATAACCACCACGCCAGTGTGCGTCTCGATCGAGGAGAAGGACGGCAAGGGCTTCTACGTCTTCGAGTCGACGTCCGTCAACCAGGACGGCGAGCAGGTCCTGCACGCGGTCTGGACCAACATCGTCAGGGGAGTCTGAGATGAGCGAGCTGAACGTCGGCGACGCGGTGCCCGAGCTGCGGGTAACGCCCGACAAGTACCTGCCGCATCGCTACGCCGGCGCCTCCGGGGACTTCAACCCGATCCACATCGATCCCGAGTTCGCGAAAATGGTCGGGCTGCCGAACAACATCCTCCACGGCCTCTACTCGATGGGCCTCGTCGCCCGCGCCAATGCGGCGCTTTCCGGCGGCGACCCGCGAGCACTGAAGCGTCTCTCGGTCCAATTCCGCGGCATGGGCGCCCCGGAGCAGGAGATCGTCGTCACCGGCACCGTCAAGTCGGTCGACGGCAACCGTGTCACCGTCGACACGATCGCCGCCCAGGGCGACAACCAGATCATTCGCAACGCCGAGGCAGAGCTCGAGCTGTAGGGGTACCGCGGGCGGCGCTGCGCCGCTTCCTAAGATGTAGAGGTGCTCTCCCCGCGGCAGGAATTGATTCTGAGGTTGGTGGTCGACGCGTACCTCGCGTCGGCGAAGCCCGTGCCTTCGAAGGAGATCGCGGAAGCGACTGAGGTGGAGTGGGGTCCGTCGACCGTTCGTGCCGAGCTGGCGGCGCTGGAGGCGGCTGGGTATCTGACCCACCCGCATACGTCGGCGGGGCGGGTTCCTACCGACTCCGGTTACCGCTGTTTCGTCGATCTGCTGATGGAGTCGGAGGCGGTGGCGGTGGAGACGCCGGCGGAGCTGGAGCTCTCGCGGCTGCGCCGCGAGGTCGACGAGGCGATGCGGGAGACGACCGCGGCGCTGGCCGCAGTGACCGACCTGGTGGCGATGGCGACGGCGCCCCAGCAGAGCCTGGCGGCGACGATCCACCGGGTCGAGGTGCTGCAGCTGACGCCCGCCAAGGTGGTGGTGATCGCGATCGCCTCGACCGGCGACGTCGCTCGCCGTGTCTTCGAGTTCGACCGCCCGCTCGACCCCGGCCTGGTCGCCTGGGCTTCCAGCTATCTGAACGAGTCGCTCAGCGGGCTCGGCGTCGGCGCCCGGATGATCTCGACCCGGCTCGCCGATCCCGAGCTCGACCGGGTCGAGGCCGAGTTCGTCGCCACCCTCGGAGCCGCCTTCACCGAACTGGAGAGCGCCCCCGCCTCCGAGCTCTACCTCGACGGCACCTCGCGCCTGCTCTCCGACGCGCACCTGCCCGACCTGCCCCGCGCCGATCAGCTGATGACGGCGCTGGAGCGGCGCGCCGACGTCCTGCAGATGCTGCGCTCCTCGCTTGCCGAGCGCTCGGTCTTCCTCTGGATCGGTGCCGAGAACCCGCAGCCGGACCTGCGCTCGGTCAGCATCGTCGGCGCCAACTATGGGCTCGGCCACCGCAACCTCGGCGCCGTTGGCGTCGTCGGCCCGCTGCGGATGGACTACGCGACCGCGATCGCCTCGGTCCGGATCGCCGCCCGCGAGCTCTCCCGTTACTTCGAGACCCTCTACGACGAAAATTGAGATGAGGGGCGACTACTACGAGGTCCTCGGTGTCGGCCGGGACGCCGGCGAGACCGAGATCAAGAAGGCCTTCCGCGGCCTCGCCCGTCAGCTGCACCCGGACGTCAACGACCACGACCCCGAGGCCGAAGCGAAGTTCAAAGAGGCGGCCGAGGCCTACGAGGTCCTCTCCGATCCGGAGCGGCGCCGCACCTACGACGCCTACGGCCAGGAGGGCCTGCGCTCCGGTGGCTTCGACCCGCGCAGCAGCTCCTTCGGCTCGGTCGACGACATCTTCCAGGCCTTCTTCGGCGCCGAGGGCGGCAGCGGATTCGGCGGCGGTCGCCGCGGCCCGATGGGCGGCGCCGACGTCGCCGTCGCGGTCGAGCTCGAGCTCGCCGAGGTCGCCACCGGCGTCACCCGCGAGGTCCGCTACGACGCCGTCGGCGCCTGCGAGCACTGCCACGGCAACGGCGCCGAGCCCGGTACCCCGATCACCACCTGCGAGCGCTGCGGCGGCGCCGGCCAGCTGCGCCAGGTCTCGAGCACTCCCTTCGGCCAGATGGTCCGCGCGGTCGCCTGCGACACCTGCCACGGCGCCGGCAAAGTCGCCGAGACGCCGTGCGAGGAGTGCCGCGGCAGCGGCCGCACCCCCGGCGAGCGCGTGCGCGAGATCGAAGTCCCGGCCGGGATCGAAGCCGGCCAGCGCTTGCGCGTCTCCGGCGCCGGTCATGCCGGCGACGCCGGCGCTCCGCCCGGCGACCTCTACGTCGAGGTGGACGTCGTTGCCGATGAGCGCTTCCAGCGAGATGGCACCGACCTGATCAGCGTCGTCTCGATCGCCGCCACCGAGGCGATGCTGGGCACCACGGTCACCGTCCCCACGCTCGAGGGCGAGCAAGAGATCGAGGTCGCGGCCGGCACTCAGCCCAGCCACGAGGAGGTCCTGCGCGGCGCCGGCCTGCCGCAGCTCGGCGGCCGCCGCCGCGGCAACCAGCGGGTGATCTTCAACGTGATCGTCCCGGCCAACCTCAGCGAGGAGCAGCGCGAGCTGACCGAGCGCCTCGACGAGTCGCTCGAGCCCGAGAACCTCGGGCCCCAGCGCGGCGACGGGCTCTTCGGCCGCGTCCGCCGCGCCTTCGGGTGATCCGCCTTGCGGTCCGCTGCTCGCCCGAGCTGGCCGACCTGGTCCTCGCCGAGCTGACCGTGCTGGCGCCCAACGGAGTCGAGGAGGAGCGCGGCCCCGGCTACGTCGAGTATGCGATCTACGGCGGCGAGGGGGAGCTGCCGGAGCTGGGTGAGCTCGACGCCACCGTCGGCGCGGGCCGGATCGAGGTCAGCTCGACCGAGATCCCCGACGACTGGGCCGACCGCTGGCGCGACTTCCACAAACCGCTGCTGGTCGGCGACCGCCTCTGGCTGCGGCCCTCCTGGGAGCCGCCGCGCGAGGGCGCGATCGACGTCGTCGTCGACCCCGGCCAGGCCTTCGGAACCGGCGCCCACCCGACCACGTGGCTCTGCCTCGAGCTGCTGCTGGAGCTGGCCGAGGAGGGGGCTGCGGCCGGCCCGCTGACCGACCTCGGCACCGGTTCCGGCGTGCTCGCGATCGCCGCCGCCAAGCTCGGCTGGGCCCCCGTCCGTGGCTACGACCACGAGCAGCCGGCAATCGAAGCCAGCGCTGTCAACGCCGCCGCCAACGGGGTTGAGCTCCAGCTGGAGCGCATGAACCTGCGCGAACGCCTCCCGGAGCTCGCCCCGACCGTCGTCGCCAACATGACCTCGCCGATCCTCAAGGCCGTGGCCGCCAATTGGCGAGTTTGTCAACCAGGGGGTGACAAACTCGCCACTGCGAATCTCATCTGCTCGGGGATCCTGCCCACCGAGCTCGACGATGTCGCCGCTGCTTTCGCCGCCCCCGGTTTCGTCGAGGCGGAACGCCGCCAGCAGGGCGACTGGGCGGCGCTGTTGCTTCGTCGTCCCTGAGAGATAGGGTTTCCTCCGATGCTCGCCACGATCGTCGATCCCGGCTACAAGATCGCGCTGTTCCTGCACATCCTCGCGGTTGTGCTGGCCTTCGGTCCGACCTTCGGGTACGCGTTCTTCGCCTCGTTTGCGCCGCAGTATCCGCGCGCGACTCCGGCGATCCTCGCCGGGGTCCAGAAGACCGATCGCTACCTGGTCAACCCCGGCATGATCGTCCTCCTGCTGGCCGGCCTCTACCTGCTCACCGACGGTCCCTGGGACGCCGGCGACGCCTTTGTCAGCCTCGGCATCCTCGCGATCATCGTCCTCTTCGGCCTCCAGCACGCCTTCTTCCAGCCGCAGGTCCGCCGGGCGAAAGCGGTGGCCGAGCGCGACCTCAAGACGGCAGACGACCTCAGTGACGAGTTCGTCGCGATCTCCCAGCGGATCGGCCAGGTGGGCGCCCTGGCAGGCGTGATCGTGATCGTCACGGTCTTCCTCATGACTTACAAACCGTTCCTGTAGCCGTCGCCACCGCGGAGACCAAGCTCGGCGTCTCACCCCCGGTGGCGATGTTCGACTCCGGCGTCGGCGGCCTCACCGTCCTGCACGAGTGCCTGGTCTCGCTGCCGCAGGAGGACTTCCTCTATCTCGGCGACACCGCCTGCTTCCCCTACGGCAGCCGCGACCCCGCGCGGCTGCGCGAGCGCATCGCCGAGATCGCCGAACTGCTGCTCGACCGCGGCGCCAAGCTGCTGGTGATCGCCTGCAACACGGCGACGTCGGTCGGCGAGGACGTCGCCCGCGAGGTGGCGGCCGCGCGTGGGGTGGAGGTCGTGCCGGTGGTGGCGCCACAGGCCGAGATCGCCGCCGCGATCACCGACAACGGCAGGGTCGGCGTGCTGTCGACGCCGAACACGGTCGAGAGCGGTGCCTACCGGCGGGCGCTCGAAAAGCAGGGGAGGGCACTCGAGGTGACCGAGGTCGAGGCGCCGGCGCTGGCGCCCTTCATCCAGAACGGCTCGCTCTTCGACGAGGAGACGATGGCGATGGCCCGCGCCTACTGCGAGCCGCTGAAGCGGGCCGAAGTCGACACCCTGATCCTCGGCTGCACCCACTACCCGCTGGTCTCGCCGATGCTGCAGCGGATCCTCGGCCGCGACGTCCGCCTCGTCGCCGGCGGCCACGCCGTCGCCGCCGCCGTTCAGCGCACACTGGAGCGCGACGGCATCGCTCGGCCGCCGAGCGGGGGAGAGGGCACCTACGACTTCCTCTGCACCGGCGACGCCGAGGCCTTCCGCGCCGTTGGCACCCGCTTCCTGCAGATGCCCCTCGGCGAGGTCGCGCGGGTCGAGATCGACGGCGGTCTCTGAGTCGGGCGGCGACTTGTCCGAAGTTGGCACGATCTGCGCGCCACGCGTATGTCGATCTCGGCGAACCTCCTCCGCATGCCCGTTCTAGCCGTCAGCAATACCGTATATACTCGCCCCGTGGCCAAGGTGATGATCTCCATTCCGGACGCGCTCCTCGAGCGTGTCGACTCCCACGTCAGCGCCAGCGGCGAGACTCGCAGCGGTTTCCTGCAGCGCCTCGCCGAGCACGAGCTAAACGCCGACCGCGAGCGTCGCCGCAAGGAGTTCGAAGAGATCCTCGGAGCACCCCTCGAGCTCGAGCTTGACGCTGCGCAATTGGTTCGCGAAGACCGCGACTCGCACTGACGTGCTGCTGCTCGACGCCAGCGTCTGGATCGGCGCGAAAGTCCGCGCCGACCGCTACTTCGAGGCATCGCGCGCTCTCGCCGTCGACCCCGACCACCTCGTCGCCGGTCTCGACCTGACCCTCTACGAGATCGCCAACGGGCTTGGCGTCCGTCAGGGTCATCGCCCCGAGGCAATGGACCTGTGCCGCCTGGTCTCGGGCCGCTGCGGGCGCAACCTGCTCGCGGTCGACGCCCAGTTGCTCGACTCCGCCCTCGGGATCGCCGCCGAGCACGGCCTCACCGCCTACGACGCGGCCTATGTCGCGGCGGCCCGTCGCCACGGCTGGACCCTGGTCAGCGCCGATATCGCCGACCTCGTCTCCAAGGGCCTTGCTGTCACGCCAGACGCGGCCCTCTACCCTTAGCGCAATGACTGTCCTCGAACAGGTTCAAGACGACGTCCGCACGGCGATGAAAGCGCGCGACCGCGAGCGCGCCTCGGCGCTGCGCATGGTGGTCGACGTGCTCCAGCAGGACGCCAAGCTGGGCAAGGGCGACGAGGTCGCCGTGCTCCAGCGCGAGCGCAAGAAACGGGTCGAGGCCGCCGAGGCCTACGAGGGAGCCGGCCGCGCCGAGCAGGCCGCTGCCGAGCGCTTCGAGGCGGAGCTGATCGAGGGCTACCTGCCCCAGCAGCTCTCCGACGAGGAGCTGGCGGCGCTGGTCGACGAGGCGGTGGCGGAGACCGGCGCCAGCGAGCAGAGGCAGATGGGCCAGGTGATGTCGGCGCTGATGCCGAAGCTCGGCGGTCGCGCCGACGGCAAGCGGGTCAGCGCCGCGGTGCGCCAGAAGCTGGGTGCCTGAGCTTTGGCCCGTCGGCAACTGACCCTGGACAACACCGTCGCGGCCGAGCTCGCCGGCGCCGAGGACACCGTGCTGCGCTCGCTGCGCGAGCGTCTCGACGCCGATCTGCACCTGCGCGGCAACGTGCTGACGCTCGAGGGTGACCCCGACGACGTCGCCCAGGCGGCGACCGTGGTCGACGAGATGGTCGAGCTGATCGAGCAGGGGCACGACGTCGCCCCCGGCACGATCGAGGCGGTCACCGGCGCCCTCGACGCCGATGAGAGCCCGGCGGCGATCCTCGACGACGTCGTCTGGCGCCATCGCAACACCAAGGTGGCGCCGAAGACGCTGAACCAGAAACGCTACGTCGACTCGATCCGCCGCAGCACGATCACCTTCGGGATCGGCCCCGCCGGCACCGGCAAGACCTTCCTCGCGGTGGCGATGGCCGCCGCCGCCCTGACCGAACGCAAAGTCCAGCGGATCATCCTCACCCGGCCCGCGGTCGAGGCCGGCGAGCGGCTCGGCTTCCTGCCCGGCGACATCCAGGCCAAGGTCGACCCCTATCTGCGGCCGCTGTTCGACGCCCTCTACGACATGATCGATCCCGACCGGGTCAACGGCTACTTCGAGCGCGACGTGATCGAGGTGGCGCCGCTGGCGTTCATGCGCGGCCGGGCGCAACCGCTCTCCAGCGCCGTGCTGACGCCGACGGGCTTTCGGCCGATCGGCAGCCTGCGGGTCGGCGATCTCGTCGTCGGCTCGAACGGCCTGCCGACGCCGGTCCTGGGGGTGTATCCACAGGGCCGCAAGGAGGTCTTTCGCGTGCAGACCCAGGACGGCGCCTCGACCCTCTGTTGCGGCGAACATCTATGGCAGGTCTTCACGGCGGCCGATCGCCGGCGCTCGCGGCCGGGACGGGTCATCGAGACCCGGGAGATGATTGGTCGTCTCCGGTCGGCCCACCGGCACCGCTTTGAGCTGCCGCTGCTCGAGGCGCCCGTCGAGTTTCCGCCTAGCGAGGTGCCGCTGGACCCGTACGCGCTCGGCCTCCTGCTTGGCGACGGCTGCCTGACTGGCACGACGACGCCGAGCTTCTCGACGGAGGATCGGGAGCTTGCGGCTGCCCTGGAGGGGGCGCTCGACGGAATCGAGTTGCAGCCGAAGAGCGATGTGGACTACGTCCTTCGTCATACCGCCGGCCACCGTGGCGGCGTGATCGTTGCGAACCCCTTGACCGCTGCCCTCCGCGAGCTCGGCCTGATCGGGACGAGGTCCGCGACCAAGTTCGTGCCCGATTCGTATCTGCACAACGAGTCCGCGATTCGCCTGGCGGTTCTTCAGGGCCTCCTCGACAGCGATGGTGGTCCGGTGGCGCAGCACGGCCGCACCTGTCGCATCCAGTACACGACCTGCTCTGAGCGTCTGTGTGGGAATGTCTCCTTCCTCGTGCGCTCGCTCGGCGGCATCGCCTATTCGCGACGGCGGGCTGCGGCCGGGCGCCCGCCCGGCCGAGTGCGAGGTCGGCTGGTCCACCACCGATCGGACGCGTTCGTCATGGACATCCGTCTGCCCGGCGGGCTGGAGCCGTTCCGGCTCGAGCGCAAGCGGGCGCGATACCGACGAGACGGTGGCGGTCGCCCGATGCGCTTCGTGCATGCGATCGAGCCCGCGGGAGAGGCGGAGACCGTCTGCATCCAGGTCGCGGCGGCCGACTCCCTCTATGTAACTGATGATTTCCTCGTCACGCACAACACCCTCAACGACTCCTTCGTGATCCTCGACGAGGCCCAGAACACCAGCCCGGAGCAGATGAAGATGTTCCTCACCCGGCTCGGCTTCAACTCGCGGATGGTCGTCACCGGAGACGTCACCCAGATCGACCTGCCGACCGACCAACGCTCCGGCCTGATCGTCGTCCGCGACATCCTCGACCGCGTCCAGGACATCTCCTTCGTCGAGTTCGGAGGCGAAGACGTCGTCCGCCACAAGCTCGTGCAGCGGATCGTCGCCGCCTACGACACACACGACAGCAGCCGTGAGGGTGCCGCCCGCGCCGAACACGGGCCGACGCCGAACCGCCCTTGAGCCTGGATCTCTCCGACGTTCCGGCGGACCTGCGCGAGGCGGTCGCGGCGGCGCTGGCGGCGGCCGCGGTCGAGGACGGGCACCTCGGGCTCGAGATCGTCGACGCCGACCGCATCCGTGAGCTCAATCGCGAGCACCGCGGCGTCGATTCGCCGACCGACGTCCTTGCCTTCCCGCTCGACGGCGCCGGTCCCGTCGCCGGGCCGCGCGAGCTTGGCGACGTCGCGATCTGCCCGCCGCACTGCGCCGACGTCACCGAAGCGGCTGTCCACGGCGTCCTCCATCTCTGCGGCCACGACCACGAAACCGACGACGGCGAGATGTTGGCCGTGCAGGCGCGTGTGCTGGCGGGGTTGCGATGACCAGCTCGGGTTTCGTCGGGCTGGCGGGGCGACCCAACGTGGGCAAGTCGACCCTGGTCAACGCCCTCGTCGGCTCCCACGTCGCGATCGTCTCGGTGCGGCCGCAGACGACCCGACGGGCGATTCGCGGCGTCGCCACCGACCTCGAGGCCGGCCGCCAGCTCGTCCTCGTCGACCTGCCCGGCGTGCAGCGCCCGCGCGACGAGATGACCGAGCGGATGCAGCACCGGGTCGAGCGCGAGCTCGCCGACTCCGACGTGGCGCTGCTCGTGGTCAACGGCGAGGAGGGCGTCGGTGCCGGTGATCGCTTCATCGCCCGCAGCCTGCTCGCCGCCGGGCCGCAGATCCCGATCATCTGTGTGGTCAACAAGGCCGACCGCCTCGGTCCGAACGAGATGGTTCCGGCCCTGGCCGACGCGGCCAACCTGCAGGGGGTCGACGAGGTCTTCCCGATCAGCGCCCGCTCCGGCGAGGGCCTGCCGCCGTTGCTGGAGCGGCTCGGCGAGCTGATCCCCGAGGGGCCCTACATGTATCCGCCGGAGGACAGCAGCGACCAGTCGAGCGAGCTGCTGCTGGCCGAGCTGATCCGCGAGCAGGTGCTGAACCGGACCCGGCAGGAGATCCCGCACTCGGTTGAGGTCTCGGTGCTCGACGTCACCCCGCGCGAGGATGGGCTGGTCACCGTAAAAGCCGAGATCTGGGCCGAGACCGAGTCCCAGAAGGGGATCCTGATCGGCAAGGGGGGCGCCAAGATCGGTGAGATCGGGACCGGGGCGCGGCGTTCGCTGGAGCGCGAGCTCGGCTCCCAGGTCCATCTCGACCTGAAGATCCGCGTGCGCCGCCACTGGCGCCGGGACGAGGACCTGCTCGACCGGCTCGGCATCGAGTAGAGGCGGACGCCGCCTAAGATGGGCGGGTGTTCGGCGAAATCGAATTCGATCAAAGAGGTCTGGCGCCCTGCGTGGTCCAGGACTTCGCCACCGGCGAGGTGCTGATGCTCGCGTACGTCAGCGCGGAATCCCTGGAAATGACGCTTGAGAGCGGCGACCTCCACTTCCACAGCCGCTCCCGCGACGCGATCTGGAAAAAAGGCGAAACCTCGGGCAGCTTCATGCACCTGCGCCAGCTGCGCTACGACTGCGACGGCGACGCTCTGGTCGCGCTCGTCGACCCCGCCGGGCCCGCCTGTCACACCGGTCAGCGCTCCTGCTTCTACCGCGAGGTGCTGGGCTCGGCCTCGATCCGCAAGGACGCGCCGCCGGCGCCCGGCGAGCCCGGCCCGGTCACCCACGAAGGGCTCGCGGCGCTGGAGCGGACGTTGCGCAACCGCGCCGTCGAGCGCCCGGACGGCAGTTACACCGTGAAGCTGCTCGAAGACCCGGGGCTGATCGCCGAGAAGGTCGAGGAGGAGGCCGAGGAGGTGGTCCGGGCGGCGCGCGAAGAGACCGAGGAGCGGGTCGCCGAAGAGGCGGCCGACGTCCTGTACCACCTCGGTGTCCTGCTGGTCTCACGCGGTGTCTCGCAAGCGGCCGTGATGGAAGTCCTTAATGCACGTAGCCGCTGATTCCGAGTTGAGGCTGGAGCCGAGCCTCGAGGAGGCGCGCGAGCTCGCTCGCGTCGGCAACGTGGTGCCGGTCCGCGCCCGCTTCGTCGACGACTGCGAGACGCCGGTCTCGGCTTTCCTGAAGCTGCGCGCCGGCGAGCCCGAGGGGGCGCCCTGCTTCCTACTCGAGTCGGCTGAGCAGGGCCAGGTCGGCCGCTACTCCTTCGTCGGCCTGCGCCCCCGGGCAGTGCTGCGCTGGAGCGAGGGGACGCTGTCGGAATGGCGGGGCGAGTCGGGTCTGTCGGTGGCGGGGCCGCCGAGTCGCAGCGAACCCGCTCCCGATCCCTACGCGGCGGCAGCGGCACGGCTGGCCGCTTACAAGCCGGCCCCGGTCGAGGGACTGCCGCCTTTCACGGGCGGCGCCGTCGGCTTCTTCGGCTACGACCTCGTGCGCACGGTCGAGCCGCTCGGCGAGCCCAATCCCGACCCGCTCGGGTTGCCTGACATGGCGCTGATGATCACCGACGCGATGCTGGTCTTCGACCACCTGCGCCACGAGCTGACGATCCTCGCCTGTGCCTTCGCCGACGACGAGGGCGGCATCGACGCCGCCTACGCGCGCGCGGCGGAGACAATCGCCGAGATGAAAGAGCGGCTGCGCGGCGCCGTCCCGACGCCTGCCAGCTCCACCGTTAGCGAGCCGCCGGAGTTCGTCTCCAATATGGAGCGCGAGGAGTTCGAAGCGGCGGTGGCGCGGATCGTCGAGTACGTCCACGCCGGCGACGCCTTCCAGGTCGTCCCCTCGCAGCGCTTCACGGCGCCGGCCCCGGTCGAGGCCTTCTCGGTCTACCGCGGCCTGCGCGCCGTCAATCCCTCGCCGTACATGTACTTCCTCGAGTTCGGCGACTTCCAGATCGCCGGCGCCTCGCCGGAGCCGCTGGTCAAGGTGAGCGGCAACCGGGTTGAGACGCGGCCGATTGCCGGCACCTCTCCGCGGGGAAAGAGCGAGGACGAGGACCGTCGCTTCGCCGAACGGCTGATCAACGATCCCAAGGAGCGGGCCGAGCACGTGATGCTGGTCGACCTCGGCCGCAACGACCTCGGCCGCGTCTGCGAGTACGGCAGCATCAGCGTCGACGAGTTGATGGTGGTCGAGACCTACTCGCACGTGCTCCACATCGTCAGCCAGGTCTCCGGCACCCTGCGTAAGGGGGTCAGCTCGATGGACGTGCTGCGCTCGGCGCTGCCGGCGGGGACCCTCTCGGGGGCGCCGAAGGTGCGGGCGATGCAGATCATCGACGAGCTCGAGCCGGTCAAGCGCTGCTCCTACGGCGGCGCGATCGGCTACCTCTCCTGGGACGGCGACCTCGACACCGCGATCCACATCCGCACCGTCGTCGTCAAGGACGGCAAGCTCCACGTCCAGGCCGGCGGCGGCACCGTCGCCGACGCCAAGCCGAGCTACGAGTACGTCGAGTCGGTCAACAAGGCGCGGGCGGTCTTCCGCGCCGTCGAGGTCGCCTGCGAACAGCCGGATTGGGCGTGACCCGGGTGCGCGTGCTGGTCATCGACAACTACGACTCCTTCACCTACAACCTGGTCCAGTACCTGGGTGAGCTGGGGGCGGAGATGGAGGTCGTCCGCAACGACAAGGCCACGGTCGGCGAGCTGCTGGAGCGCGCGCCCGACCGCCTCGTCGTCTCGCCCGGCCCCTGCACGCCGGCCGAGGCCGGAATCTCCGGCGCGGCGATCCGCGCCTTCGCCGAGGCCGGCACGCCGGTGCTCGGTGTCTGCCTCGGCCACCAGGCGATGGTAGAGGTCTTCGGCGGCAAGGTCGTCCAGGGCGAGCCGGTCCACGGCAAGGACGCCGAGGTCGAGCACGACGGCAAGGCGATCTACACCGGTCTGCCGAGCCCGCTGGTGGCCGGCCGCTACCACTCGCTGATCGCCGATCCCGACTTGCCCGACGAGCTCGAGCTGACCGCCAGCCTGGAGGGGATCGTGATGGGCGCCCGCCACCGCGAGCTGCCGGCCGAGGGCGTCCAGTTCCACCCCGAGTCGGTACTGACGCCGCAGGGCAAGAGCCTGCTCGCCAACTTCCTCGGGGAGCGGTAGAGCTTTGTGCCGGATGGCGGGACAAACCTCTACCGCGCGGGGTCTCTGCGATGCCTAACGACGTCGTCAGCCGGGCGATCGACGCGGTTTGCGCCGGCGACCACCTCACCGCCGACCACGCCGCCGCGGTGCTGGCGGAGATCATGGAGGGACGAGCCGAGCCGGTCCAGACCGGCGCCTTCCTGATCGCCCTGCGCGCGAAGGGGGAGACGGTGCCGGAGCTGGTCGGGCTGGCGCGGACGATGCGCTCGCTGGCGAGCCCGGTCTCCAGCGGCCGCGCCGACCTCGTCGACACGGCTGGGACCGGCGGCGGTCCCTCGACCTTCAACGTCTCGACCACGGCGGCGCTGGTCGCCGCCGGCGCCGGCTGCGCGGTCGCCAAGCACGGCAACCGCTCCAACACCAGCAAGAGCGGCTCCGCCGACATGTTGGAAGCGCTCGGGGTCAACGTCGACCTCGAGCCCGACGAGGTCGGCCGTTGCATCGACGAGGTCGGCTTCGGCTTCATGTTCGCCCCCAAGCACCACGCGGCGATGGCCCACGTGATCCCGGCGCGCAAAGCGCTCGGGGTGCGGACGATCTTCAACTTCCTCGGCCCGCTGACCAACCCGGCCGCCGCCAACCGGCAGCTGCTCGGGGTCGCCGACCGCCACTACCAGGAGACGATCGCCGAGGCTCTGGTCAGCCTCGGCAGTGTGCGGGCGCTCGTCGTCTCCGCCGAGGACGGACTCGACGAGCTCTCGCTCGGCTCCCGCACGCGGGTGATCGAGGTCGCCGACGGTGGCACCTCGGAGTGGTTTGTCGAGCCCGGCCAGTTTGGCCTGGCCCCGGCCGATCTCGCCTCGGTCGCCGGCGGCGAGCCGGCCGAGAACGCCGCTGCGACCCGCGCCGTCCTGGCCGGCGATCCCGGCCCGAAGCGGGACCTGGTCCTGCTCAACGCCGCCGCGGCGATCTACGTCGGCGGGCTGGTCGCCGACCTCGAGGCAGGCGTCGCAAAAGCCAGCGAGGCGATCGATTCCGGCGCGGCAGCGAACGTGCTTGAGCGGCTGGTCGCGGCAACCGCCCCCGAGGGTGTCTAGGCTCTCGTAGGCAAGTGGGAATGATTGAGCAGCTGATCGACGGCGCCCGGCGGGGAGTCGAGGCGCGTCGCCAAGGGGTTCCGCAAGCCGACCTCGAATCGCGCCTGTCCGCGCGCGGGGAGGACCGCCCCTTCAACGAGGCCCTGGTTAGGCCCGGGCTCTCGCTGATCGCCGAGTTCAAGCGGCGCTCGCCGAGCGCCGGTGAGATCGCCGTGGCGGCCGACGTCGCCGGCCAGGTTTCCGCCTACGAGCGCGGCGGCGCCGCCGCGCTCTCGGTCCTCACCGACGAGCCCCACTTCGGCGGCTCGCTGGAGGACCTGCAGGCGGCCCGCGCCGCCTGCGGCCTGCCGATCATCCGCAAGGACTTCATCGTCGACCCCTACCAGCTCTACGAGGCGGCGGTCCACGGCGCCGACGCGGTGCTGCTGATCGTCCGCGCCCTCGACGAGGAGGATCTGCGCCGGCTCTACGAGGAGGCCCGCGCGATCGACCTCGACTGCCTGGTCGAGGTCCACGACGCCGAGGAGCTGGAGCGAGCCCTGGAGGAGGTCGACGCCGAGGTGATCGGGATCAACAACCGCAACCTCGACGAGCAGCGCGTCGACATCGCCACCACCTTCGAGCTGATGCCCGACGTCCCCGCCGGCAAGACGGTCGTCGCCGAGAGCGGCATCTCCGGCCGTGAGGAGCTCGAAGAGCTCGACCGGGTCGGTGTCGACGCGGTGCTGATCGGCGGCGCCCTGATGGCAGCCGCCGACCCCGAGGCGAAGACGCGGGAGCTGACGGGCGCCGACGAGGGCACGCGCGAGCACCACCTGCCGTAGAAGAAGGCCTGCTTCGTGAGGTTTGGCGTGAGGGGGCGAGGTGCCCTCTATCTTCGCTGGGAAATTCGCCCGGAGAGTGCCCCGCCCGTGCGAGGTCGGGCTCTCGGGCGAATTTCTAGGGGCGTCCTCCGTACGAGCGGCGTTAGCTTTTCGCACCACCCGCGTTCTCGGACGGGCGGACAACTCCTCAGGCGAAAAGCCCAGCGAAGGTAGGAGGATGCCCCACCCTCCCCAACCGCCCGAGGTCAATCGAGAGCCGGTCGACTTCTTTAGAAAACCTTTCGTGAGGATTTAAAGAGGGCTCAGCGCGGGTCGCGATCCTGGCTTGCATGAATGAGACTTCTGAGCACAAACCGCGCAAATCATCCTCCCGCTCCTTCTTTGCCGCCGCTCTGCTCGGCGGCGCCGTGGTTGCCGTCTTCGGCCTGATCGCGATCAGCGCCGGCTGGATCAAGTCCGACGGCGGCACGACCACGACCGTGGCGGCGCCGATGACCGCTCCCGTCTCCTCGAGCTCGAGCGACGGCGGCGAGGCCAACACGGTCAATGAGATCTACCGCCAGGACGGCGACGGCGTTGCCTTCATCTCCGCCGAAATGCCGGCCTCCGAATCACAGAGCTTCTCGCCCTTCGGCGAACCCGAATCCGAAGGCGGCGGCACCGCCACCGGCTCCGGCTTCGTAATCGACGACGAAGGCCACGTCCTCACCAACAACCACGTCGTCGAAGGGGCCAGCAAGATCACGGTCAAACTCGGCGACTCCGAGACCTCGCACTCGGCCGAAGTCGTCGGCACCGACCCGGCAACCGACGTCGCCCTGCTGAAGGTCGACGCCCCGGCCGACCAGCTGCACCCGCTGACCCTCGGCCGCTCCGCCCAGATGGAAGTCGGCGACCCGGTGGTCGCGATCGGCAACCCCTTCGGCCTCGACCGCACCGTCACCAGCGGCATCGTCTCGGCGCTGCAGCGGGAGATTCAGGCCCCCAACGGCTTCTCGATCACCAACGTGATCCAGACCGACGCGGCGATCAACCCCGGCAACTCCGGCGGCCCGTTGATCAACGGCGCCGGCGAGGTGATCGGGATCAACTCCCAGATCGAGACCGGCGGCGGCAGCAGCGGCAACGTCGGCATCGGCTTCGCGATCCCGATCGACACCGTCAAGGCCGAGATCGACCAGCTGATGAAGACCGGCGAAGTCGAACACGCCTTCCTCGGCATCAGCGGCGTCTCGATCACCCCCGAACTGGCGCAGGCGGTCAACCTGCCGGCGAAGGAAGGCGTCCTGGTCCAGGAAGTCGTCAAAGACGGCCCCTCCGACAAGGCCGGCGTCGTCGGCGGCAAGACGACGGCGACGATCGGCGGCGCCGAAATCAACCTCGGCGGCGACATCGTCACCGAAATCGACGGCAAGAAGGTCGCCGACATGGAAGAAATCGTCGCCATCGTCAACGAAGCCGAACCCGGCGACAGCCTCGAACTCACCCTGCTTCGCGGCGGCGCCGAGAAATCGGCGACGGTTACCTTGGCCGATCGCCCGGACTCCGTCGAAGAAGGCTCCCAGAGCGAATAACGGGAGTTGGCAGCCAGGCCCGGTCCGGGGCCTGGCTGCCGTAATCTGGGTCGATGCGGGTGAAGATCTGTGGGATCACGAATTTGGACGACGCGGGGGAGGCCGTGCGGCTGGGCACCTGGGCTGTGGGGTTGATCCACTACGACCGCAGTCCGCGCTTCGTCGAGCCGGATATGGCAGCGGAGATCGGGGCGGCTTTCCGGCGCAAGTGCGAGATCGTCGGGGTCTTCGTCAACCCGACCCTGGAGGAAGTCGACAAGGCGGTCGAGAACGCCGCGCTGACCATGGTCCAGCTGAACGGGGCCGAGGGTGGCCAGTTCTGCGCCGAGGTGGCGCGGCGGACGGGCGTCAAGGTGATCAAGGCGATCCACGTCGCCAGTGCCGCCGACATCCACGCTGCTGAGGTCTACCGCACCGACTTCCACCTCTTCGACAAGCGCGGCAAGGGCCTCTGGGGCGGCAGCGGCGAGAGCTTCGACTGGGAGCTCCTGCGCGGCCACCGCTCCGACGTGCCCGACATCCTCGCCGGTGGCCTGCGGCCCGAGAACGTCGCCGAGGCGATCGCGGTCACGCAGCCCTACGCCGTCGACGTCGCCAGCGGCGTCGAGGCCGAGCCGGGGATCAAGGACCACGCGGCGATGATCGCCTTCTTCGCGGCCGCCGGCGTCCTCGCCCCCGACACCGACAACGCCGCCGCGTGAGCGCGATCGAGGAGCGGTTCGGCCCCTACGGGGGCCGCTACGTGCCCGAGACGCTGATCGCGGCGCTCGACGAACTCACCCTGGCCTGGTCGCAGGCGCGCGAGGACGCCGAGTTCGTCGCCCGCCTCGAGCTGCTGCGCCGCGACTTCATCGGCCGCCCGACGCCGCTCTACCTGGCCGAACGCCTCTCCGAGCGGGTCGGGTCGCGGGTCTACCTCAAGCGCGAGGACCTCGCCCACACCGGCTCCCACAAGATCAACAACGCGATCGGGCAGACGCTGCTGGCGCAGCGGATGGGCAAGCCGCGGGTGATCGCCGAGACCGGGGCCGGCCAGCACGGCGTCGCCACTGCCACGGCCTGCGCCCTGCTCGGCCTCGAGTGCGTCGTCTACATGGGCACCGAGGACATCCGCCGCCAGGCCCCGAACGTCGAGCGGATGAAGCTGCTGGGGGCGGAGGTGGCGCCCGTCGACGCCGGCGCTCGCACCCTCAAGGAGGCGGTCTCCGCGGCGATCCGCGACTGGGTCGCCAACGTCGAGACCACCCACTACGTGATCGGCTCCGCGGTCGGCCCGGCGCCTTACCCGGCGCTGGTCCGCGACCTGCAGCGGGTGATCGGCGAGGAGGCCCGCGAGCAGGCGCTGGCAGCCTCGGGCGGCCTGCCGGCGCGGGTGATCGCCTGCGTCGGCGGCGGCTCCAACGCGATCGGCATCTTCACCCCCTTCGTCGCCGACGCCGGGGTCGAGCTGATCGGGGTCGAGGCCGCCGGCGAGGGCCTCGAGAGCGGTCGCCACGGCGCCTCGCTGAGCGCCGGAGCCACCGGTGTC
>JAENWU010000112.1 GCA_016649905.1 Thermoleophilia bacterium | reverse complement strand
CCCCGGCGACTTCAACGGTGACGGCAAGGCCGACATCCTCTGGTACGGGCCGGGAGATGCCTTCGACTCGATGTGGTACGGCACTTCCAACCCGGGCGAGTTCGCGACCGGGGTGAACGTGACCGTGAAGGGCACCTACATTCCCGTTCCGGGCGACTTCAACGGCGACCGTAATTCCGATGTGCTCTGGTACGGACCAGGTGCCGAACCGGACTCGATCTGGTTCGGCCAGACCGCTGTCGGCCTGTTCTCCTGAGCGCTGAGCTAAAGGTCGAGGTACGCTCGTCATCAGGGAACCCGTCCCTCTCTCTGACCCCGGGGGCCCGCCGCGGCTCGGTGATGCATGGCCCTGCTCGGCTCGGCACACCTGCCGACGACGCCGACGACGCAGTGCGTACGTCGCCGCTGCCCACACGAAGGTGCGCGCCCTTTCGGGCGACCTCCTGGGGCGACCGCTGGCGGATCTGCGAGAGCGCCGAGTAGGCGCCTGCTGGCCGGTGTTCGGGCGTTGCTCCCCAAGGCGATCGACCACCCATTGAGCTTCGCCGGCCGAATCTGCTTGGGGCGATCCTGATCAAGGCTCGGGTTGTCGCAAAGAAACGGGACAAGTTCGAGTCCGATCGCCAGGACTTGATTCGTCTCCTAAGCTACATGGACGATCCACGAGCACTTGCGGTGGATGGAGGACTGCGGAGCACCGAGAGAACCCGGCTCAAGAAGATTGAAGGCCTGCTGGCATTCGAGGATCCGGCCCTCGCCCAGCTCTTCTCGGCCGACGTCGTGGACCGTGCGCGGCAGGCGTTCGGCCTCCTTGTCGACTTGGTGGTCACACCACTAGATCGCAAGCTCCACGTCCCCCTTCAATCCACGTTCGGCCTTTCCGAGTGTCCTGAATTTGGCCAGACCGGGAAATATCTGGCATTGCAGAACGTTTTGAAATGCCCCGAGCTGGATTCGAACCAGCGGCCTATCCCTTAGGAGGGACGATTTGTCAAGCAGGGACTTGGCTTGAAATCAGCGATTCCGCTTTTTCATGCGGATAGCGAGAAGACAAGAGAGGTCAGGTGAGGACTCTGGCGGTCAAATCTGTCCCTACCTTCGTCCCCACCCAACAGTGGGATAGTCGGCTCCTCCTCGGTAGACGCGCGCGCTGCACTGGTCTACCCGTGAACGCGGGTTGACACTGATTAGGTGCGCTCAGCTGACTAGACCACCGGGATCGAGGACCCCGAGGTTCTCGAGCCTGTATCGCATCGACTCCTGGCTGACCTTGAAGGCTTTCGCCATGTCGGCGATCAGTTGGGCCGGCGAGAGCGAGCGGTCCTGCAGCGCCTTTTTGACCTCGCGGTCGACGAAGATTCGCGGCATCAACAGCTCGGCGGCGAAGGCGTTGGCTTCAGACTCCTCGGCGGCCGAGGCGCCGTCGCGCCAGTTGATCCGGCCCTCGAAGCTGTCGACGAAGACCGGCTTCCCCTCGTGTAGGACGAGATGACCGACCTCGTGGGCAACCGTGAAGCGCTGGCGGTTGGGAGCGTGACTGGAGTTGACGCCGACGAGCTTCTTGGCGGGGTCGCGGTAGACCATGCCGGAGACGTCGCCTTCGAAGGCCTGATAGACGACTTCGGCACCGAGGCTGCGGGCGACCTCCTCAACCGGAACCGGAGCGGATTCGATTCCAAGTTTGTCGAGCAGCTGGGTCGCCTCCCGTTCTGCGTCCCAGAGATTCATCGTTTGTCACCGGCACGGCCCGCGCTCACGGCGCGATTATCGCGCAGGAAGCGGGCCAAGAACTGCCGCTGCATGTCGTCTTCGGGAAGGGTGGAGCGCGTCTTCTCGGGGACCAGTTCCTCGAGGTTCAGTTCCTCGTCAGGGAGAAGCTCCAGCGGCTCGGTCCCCAATGCGGAGGCGAGCTGGACCAGCTGATGCAGGGCGATGCGCTGGCGTCCGTGCTCGATGTTGGTCACCGAGGTCCGTGGCAGCTCGACCCGCTCGGCCAGCTCCTTCTGCGTTAACCCCGCCTTCTCTCTCGCCAGTTTTAGCTTCGCCCCGAACTCTGCATAGAAGTAGCTCACTGACCACAGTATCTCTTACCTGGCGGCGTAAGTCAATACTGATGACATCGAACATAGGTCGAGGTTTTGAGACTTGACAATCTCAAAACTGCCCGCTAGCCTCGGGCTTAGTCATCAAATCTGACATGAAGCAGAAGGGAAAGTCAATGAATCAGACGCAGACCGAGGCACGCGGACCGGGCGGCGGCGGGGGTAAAGGGAAGGACAAGAAGGTCACGGTCGAGGTCAACGGCAAAGCTGTCGTCCTCGCCGACGAGAACGTCACTGGCTTGCAGGTCAAGCAGGCGGCGATCGCCCAGAAAGTCGATATCGAGCTCGACTTCATCCTCGTACTCGAGGCCGAGCACGGCAACGACCCGCGCCAGATCGCCGACGGCGAGCGGATCAAGGTCGACAAGCACTCCCGCTTCACCTGCAACGACGGCGAGGACGATTCCTGATGAAAGAAGCGGTGCGCTCGGCGATCAGCGAACTGGAAGCCGAGGCGCCGGGAACCGGGGTGCGCTTCGAGGAGGACGGGGAAGGGGGCGCCTATGTGATCGTCGACGCGGTCGAGATCGGCGCCTCCTTTACTCCCTCGGTCAGCTGGATCGGATTCCACATCACCCACAGCTATCCCGAAGCCGCCGTCTATCCGCATTACATCGATTCCGCCTTGCGCTACGACGGCGACGGCGCGGTGCCCTACCAGCACCCCGACGGCAACCTCCCGACGGCGATCACGCGTGGCGATTTCAAACTCGGCGGGTTCGATCTCCCCGGGATCCAAGTCTCGCGCTCCTCGCCCAAACGCGCCCCCGGCACCGACACCGCGCTGGCCAAGCTGTGCCGCGTGATCTCCTTCTTGGAGACCCGCTGATGAGCGCCGCCTGGCAGCTGCGGATCGGCGAGCAGATGCATGGCCGCCTCCACGGCCACCTCTTCCCCGGCGACGAAGACGAGCACGCGGCGGTGATCGCCGCCGGCATCGTCCGCACCGACCGCGGCACCCGGCTGCTCGCCCGCGACCTCTTCCTCGCCCGCGACGGAATCGACTTCGTCCCCGGTCGGCGCAGTTACCGCCGGCTGGTCCCCGAGTTTGTCAACGAGAAGATCCGCTACTGCCGCGAGCAGAAGCTGATCTACCTCAGCGCCCACAGCCACCCCGGCCGCGGCGCGGTCTCCTTCAGCGACCACGACCTCGAATCCCACGAGCGCGGCTACCCGGCGTTGCTCGACATCTCTGGGCAGCCGGTTGGCGCTCTCGTCCTCTCCGAAGACCACCTAGCCGCCGACATCTGGACGGCGGATCGTGACCGCCGCCCGGTGATTGAGACGGTCGTCATCGGCCGCAACCTCAGCCGCGTCTATCCGCAGCCGCCGCCACCGCCGGCGAGCGCGGATCCGATGTATGACCGTGCGGTGCGCTGGTTCGGCGAGCGCGGCCAGGATCTGCTGGGCCAGACCAAAGTCGCGGTGATCGGCGCCGGCGGGGTCGGCCAGCCGCTGATCGGCATGCTCGCCCGTCTCGGAGTCGGCTCGATCCTCGTCATCGAGCCCGAGCGGATTGATCCAACGAACCTGCCCCGCATGCCCGAGGCCAGGCGCCTCGACGCGATGATGCCCCTGCGGCGGATCCCCGGTCTCGACGCCCTCGCCGATCGCCTCTCGACCTCCAAGGTCGCCCTCGCCCGCCGGGTCGCCCGGCGGGCGAACCCGAAGGTCGAGTTCATCGGCATCCGTGAGAACGTCAACGAGCCGAGCGCCTCGCACGCTCTGGTCGACTGCGACTTCATCTTCCTCGCCGCCGACTCTCACCAGGCGCGCCAGATCACCAACATTGTCGCCCACCAGTACCTGATCCCGGCGATCCAGATCGGGACCAGGATCGAAATCGACCCCGACGACGGCGAGGTCGGCGAGATCCGCGGCAACGTCCGCCTCATCCTCCCTGAGCGAGGCTGCCTGCAGTGCAACCACCTGATCTCCGCCGAGAAGCTCCAAGAGGAGTCCCTGCCCACCGCCGAGCGCGAGCGCAACCGCTACGTGGAGGAGATCCCGGCGCCAAGCGTGATCAACTTCAACGTCCACGGCGCCTCGCAGGCGGTGACCGACTTCACTCTGATGCTCGGCGGCTTCATCGAGTCGGAGGCGCCGCTCGGCTACCTGCGCTGGCACCCGCGCCGCCGCCGCGAGGAGCCGGTCGGGACTTTCGCGAACGCGCCCGAGTGCCCGCACTGCGGCTCGCTACCGCAGAGCAGGCGCGGGCGAGGCGACGGTATGCCGCTGCCGGGCCCCGAGCGCTAGGTCCTGGACGCGGGTGGGATACCCGGCGATCGATTCCTCACTCCGCCCCTTCGTTCTCTCGGGTTTGAGAGCCGAGAGAGCAAAGATTTGACCGGCATGGCCTAGCAGCGGCCTATCCCCACGCAAGTGGGTGCTCTATCCCCGTGTGCAGGCCTGCGCGGACCCCACTGGCATTGACGAGCGAGCGGGTAGGGACAGAGCCGAGGGTGGGTAGGGACACGAAGCGACCTTCTGTGGAGATCTCGCGGGCCGCAGATCTGGCTCTGCAAATGACGTCCAGAAATGCCCCGAGCAGGATTCGAACCTGCGGCCTATCCCTTAGGAGGGGTTGTTTGTCAAGGCGGATTTCGGCTTGGGAACTGGATTCGGCTCTAGCCTGCGGAATCCTTCGGGGACAGGAGGGGACGTTAGGGGACTCTGGTGGCCAGATTTGTTCCTACCTTTGTTCCTACCCAGACCCTCGATGACCGGCCCCGGGCCCTCCGCGCAGCTCGGCGTGGATACATGGCGCTGCCCAGCTCCAGCTCAGAAATCGTGCACGGCGCAGTAGTCCCAATCGAACCTGGGAAGAGCGCTGAAGATGTCATCGCAGGAGACTCCAGCGTCACGCACAGGTTCCCAATCCGGCGTGAGATGGCGACCAATTACGACTAGTGCAACTTGACCGGCTCCAGCCTGCAGCAAGGCACCAGCAGCCGACTGGGCGTGGCCACCTCGCGTCCAGGTGTCGTCCACCAGCAGAATCGACTCTCCGCCGAGGGTCCGCTGCGCTAAATACCTGTCGATGTCGTAGTCCCGCCCCTCGAGCACGGTGCCGGACGGCCCGAGCAGTCGCTCGTGCCGCGGCGCGATGGGTCTGCAGGCTTCAACCATCTGGCGAAGGGGAGATTTGGCCTCCCGCTCTGGAGAGCTGGACGGCACCGTGGTGACGAGATCGAACCCGTCGATTCTGAGCGCCCCTGCGAGACACGACTCATGCGCCGCGAGGAAACGCCAGAGGATCGCGGTCAGACGCACCCACGCGTACTCACGGACCTGCTGGACCGAGCCGTCCTTGTAATTCCGTAGCGCGAGATGGAGCTGCCCTCCGTGCTCGCTATAGCTGACCGGCAGAACGAGACTCAGGCTCTCCGGCTGCTGACGACAGGGGAAGCAGATCTCGTATTCAGGATCGATGAACGTGTGGCAAACCCGGCAGGTGGCATGCTCGCCACCATCACCCACGTTCCGCATCGCCTGCTGATAGGCAACGCTCGCCTCTTGGACCGTCAAGGCCATCGGGCGAGTCTAGAAGCGCCTTACCCTTGGAGTACGAGATTTTTCGAGTAAAGCCGCTCCACGTGATCGATGATCTCCTGTCCCCCGTCAACCACATAGGTTCCGGGTCGGTCATCGGCATACGTTTGCGCCCACTCAAATTGCAGTAGAGAGCGCAGCAAAAAGACCGGGCGACCATGCTCGATGGCAAGGCGTGCCTGCATCCGGGCGCCACTGGTGTTTCCCGCCTCGACGACCACAGTGGCTCTTGCGAATCCCGACATCACGGCGTTACGCAGAGGGAAAGTCCAGCGGCGTGCCTCTTGCTCTGGAAAGAACTGCGAGATCACCGCGCTCTCCCGGCCCAGCCGCGCTTGGAGCGCAGCGTTCTGTTTTGGAAAATTGTGGTGCAGCCCGGTTCCGATGACGGCGAGGGTCCGCCCCTTTTCCTCTAGCGCAGCCTGGTGGGCTGCCGTATCGATGCCTGCCGCGAGACCGCTAACCACGCTATAGCCAGCAGCTACAGCGCTGCGTGCGATCTCCTGCGCTTGAGCTAGTCCCTTCTCCGATGCCTTGCGCGTTCCCACGATGGCGAGCGAGCGCTCGTCCCCGGACTGAAGCTCTCCGCGAATGAACAACGCGGGGGGCCGGTCGTGCACCATTCGGAGATTCGCTGGATAGGCGGCATCCAGGACAGTCATCAGTCTGATGCCTTCCTGTTGCCATTTGAGAACGCTTGCTTGGAGTTCGTCCAGGGAAGGGCCGGTCTGATCATCGTCATCGAATAGACGGGTGCTGTCGGTCGTGAGATCTTCGAGAAGGGCAAGAGCGCTCTCGCGCTCCTCGATGGCTTCTGAAAGCTGATTCCAGGGACGCAGGCGCCGAGCCATCAGAGCTAAAACAGCGGCCCGCTCCCGAGTGCTCTCCAAGGTATCGCTAGCGAACATATGTTCTCATTCTATAAGGCCCACGAGCGGCAACCTAGCGGCTGGCAGTTCGCAAGGCTCCTACGAGATCGGCGATGAACCAGCATCTTGCTCCGAATATCTGTATCCACCGATACGGCTCGAGACGGCCGCATCCTCGCGTCAAGGCCGGACGCCCGCTGCAGCCCGGAGCTACAACGTCCCTGGGCGAAGGCCTTTGGCGTTCCCTTGGCCTTGAAGGGCAGCCGCTCCTGGCTTTAGTACAAGGCTGCCGAGCGGGAAGTCGTCGGTCTACGAAACCACCGGTGTCGATAGAGCGAGTTCCGCCTAGGGGATCGGTCTATCCATCGGTTCCAGGCACGAATCTCGCCCCGCGAATGACTCCAGAAGGCGCCTTCGTGGCCCTCCCTGTTCCTACCTTGTTCCTACCTCGGGTCCCGCGTTCCTACCTGCGCAGCGACCATCTGGCTCTGCAACTGGCCTTCGAAAATGCCCCGAGCTGGATTCGAACCAGCGGCCTATCCCTTAGGAGGGGATCGCTCTATCCAGCTGAGCTATCGGGGCCTGGCGCGGGATTTTCGCTTAGATCGCAAATCGGCGTGGGAAAAGACCCTTTCCGCGAGCCACGGGTCACATCTGAATCGGCAGGATTCCGTGCATGAGGCAAGCACAGCTAGTGGACGTGTCCGGCGCAGAGGTTAATGTGGTGCACATGTCCAAGATGATCCAGGTCAGAAACGTCCCCGACGAGATGCACCGGGCGCTGAAGGAAAACGCCGCACGCGAAGGCATGTCGCTCTCCGACTACATCAAGAGGGAACTCGGGGGCGCCAGCAACCGTTCGCGGCTGGACCGGATCGAGGCGCGGATCCGCGCTCGCGGTCCGTCAGGGCTGAAAACCCAGGACATCGTCAACACGATCCGCGAGCACCGAGGGGTCTAGGTGATGGTCCTCGACGCCTCGGTGCTCGTCGAGTTCCTGACCGAGAGCGAGCGCGGTGAGGAGGTCGCCCGGCGCCTGGGGTCCGCATCCGGGTGGTTCTGGGCCCCAGCCGTAATCGACGCCGAGGTAGGGCACGCCCTGCGTTCTGAAGTCCGCCGCCGGAGGATCTCCCCCCGCCTAGCCGAAGAAGCGCTCGAGGACCTGATGGCGATGCAGCTGGAACGGGTCTCGCACCGCTTTCTCGCCGAACGGGCCTGGCAACTGCGCGAGAACGTCAGCTTCTACGACGGTCTCTACATCGCCCTTGCAGAGGCGATCGACTCGCCGCTGCTTACCTTGGACGCCCGCTTGGCCAGGGCCCCCGGGACCCTTGCCGAGATCGAGGTCCTACCGACCTAGGCCGCGTAGAGGCTCTCGGAGGCGAGCTCCATCGCGCGGCGGCTCCAGAGCTTCACCTCCATGTAAACCGGGTCGCCGTAGCCCTCGAGAGCGTCGAGAGCGATCAGCGTGAAGCGGTCCTGGGAGATCTCCTCCTGGTCGACGGTCTCGGCATCGAGCACCGCGGTGGCGGCGACCGCGCCGCGGACGAGCGGTCGGCCCCAGACCAGGGTGACGGCGCCGGCGCGGCTGTTCTCGCCTCGCCAGCGGCCGATCACGTCGTCGTTGAGGTCGATGCGCCAGTCGGAGTTGTCCTCGGCGAGAACGTCCGTGAAGTCGGCCTTGGCCTCGAAGTCGCCGGGCTCGCCACCGGGCGGCTGCACGTAAGAGACATGGCCGAAGAGCTCGAGCTTGCCCTCCTCACTGGTGCTGTGGGCGGAGACCGGAACCCAGACCCGGCCGCCCCAGGCGCGCTCGGGGAACCAGTCGAGCTCCTCCGGCAGTTTCACCCCGTCCGGCAGGTCCTCGATCCCCTCGACCACCGCCGCGAATGCCTCGCGCAGCCGCTCGGCGAAGCGCCCGTGCGGGATTCCCTCCTGGGTGGTGTCGGAAATGAAGCGCGGGATCGGCCGCGGGTTCGGAGTCATCGGCAGCGGACCCTAGCGGCCGGGGCTCACGCGGGGAGAGCTTCTCTGAGGTCGGCGGCGGCGCGCTCGGGTGGGTAGATGTTGATGTCGACGCCGGTACCGAGCTCGAAGCCGGCCTTGATCGTCAGCCGCGGCGCGATGTCGACGTGCCAGTGGAAGCTCTCGCTGCCGGGCGGTGCGGTGCGGACCCAGAGATTCAGCTCCGGCGAGCCGTCGAAGCGGGCGGCGAGGGCGCGCATCGCCGTGCGGATCATCGCCGCGCCGACCTCGT
>JAENWU010000071.1 GCA_016649905.1 Thermoleophilia bacterium | reverse complement strand
GGCTTGCGCTTGCCGCGCAGCGCGTCGGCGATCTGCGTCGCCAGGCGGCCCAGGGTCTTACCCTCGGCATCGACGATGTACCAGTCGCGCTGGCGGTTGGCGGAGTTGGCTACGTAGGTCTTCATCAGCAGGTCTTATCGCGCAAAAGCCGCGCGGACGAACCTGCGCGGCCGGGGGATAATAGCCACCTTGGCGTCTATACTGCCGCGCCAGCAGTGCCGAATCCCATTTGGACCACCGGATGGGAGCGGAGGACCCGCAGAGACCGAGGCAGGTCTCAGGGGCGAATCGGACGAAACAAGAGTCCGTAGCGCAACTCTTTCAGCGCGAGCCCGACAGCTAACTCCGCAGGCAATCGAAAGAGAGGGCTAGCGGTGCGCGGCAACGGGAAAGTCCGTCCGGAAACGGTCGGGAAGATATTGATAGTGGCGATGATTGCGCTGTTCGCGTGCGGCGCCGGCACGGCGCTTGCCGCAACCGGCGGAGCGCCGACGCCGAGCGGCAGCCCGCCGCCACCCGGCAGCGGCTCCGGCGCGCCCTCGACGGCTCCCAGCGCCGGCACCCTGACCCTGGTCGCGGCCGAAACGAAACCGCACAAGTCCTTCTATTTCGGCTACCGCTACCCGAAGCTCAACTTCACGATCGGTAGCCCCCAGCCCCTGAACGACATCCGCATCGACGTCGTCACCGCGACCGGGGAAATCGTCCGCACCTTCTACCGCGATGACCTCGCTCCGAACCTGCCTTACACGATCCGATGGGACGGGACGACGGCCGAAGGCATGCCCGCGCGCAACGGCAAATACAGCTTCCGGATCAGCCCGCAGATCCCGGCGCCGGCGGCCCGCAAGGCGACCGCCTCGACGACGTTCAGCCTCGGCTTCACCCTCTACGGCTACACCTTCCCGATCCTCGGCGCCCACGATTACGGCGGCAGCGCCGGCCGCTTCGGCGCTTCCCGCTCCGGCCACACCCACCAGGGTCAAGACGTGATGGCCGCCTGCGGCCTACCCCTCGTCGCCGCCCGCGGCGGCCGGGTCCAGTACTCGCGCTACGACGGCAACGCCGGCAACTACATCGTCATCGATGGCAAGGGCACGCCCAACGACTTCGCCTACATGCACCTGGCCGAACCCTCGCCGCTGAAAGAGGGCGAAACCGTCCGCACCGGCCAGCCGATCGGGATCGTCGGCGACACCGGCGACGCGCAGGGCTGCCACCTCCACTTCGAGATCTGGAGCGCGCCCGGTTGGTACGAGGGCGGATCTCCGTTCGACCCACTCCCGGAACTCATGAAGTGGGACAAATACAGCTGAAGTAGCGGCGACGGAGGAGGGTCGCCAGCTTCCGCTCCAGATGAGCAGCTTCGGGAGGCTCCAAAGCAGGACGGCGTGATCGGCGTCTCCTCGGGCGCGCCCGAGGATCCGGGGTCGCTCGGCAGCCCTTCGCTTAACGAGCTTCCGGAGTGCGGGAGGGGCCGGTGGTGCCTCCGAACGTTTTGCGGAGGAGGAGGGGAGCTCTACCGAGGCGCCAGCGGGAGTTCGCTCGGTCGACGAGGTACCGAGAGAGGAGGCATCACCGGCCCCGCCCACGCCCCGCCAAGCTCAGTCAGTGCAGCGCTCGCAGCGACCGCGGAGCACGACATCGTGCTCGGAGACGTCGAAGGCGATGCTCTCGGAGAGCTTGCCGATCGCCTGCTCCAGCGAGCGGTCCTCGAAGGGGACCATGCGGCCGCAGTCGCGGCAGATCGCGTGGTGGTGATGGTGGCCGGCGGGGTCGACCCGCTCGTAGCCGGCGGTGCCGCGGCAGACCTCGATCCGGCGCACCAAGCCGAGCTCCTCCAGTTGCTCCAAGGCCCGGTAGACGCTGGCACGGGCGACCGCCGGCTTGCGGCGGCGCAGCTCGTCGTCCAGTTCGATCGCGGTGACGGCGCAGTCGTGGCCGGCCAGCGCTTCGACGACCGCGGTACGGGCACCGCCGCGGCGGTGCCCGGCCTCCTGCAGGACCTCGAGCGCGTGGCCGGCCCAGCCGGTGTCGGTCGCCGTCGTCATCTCAGTGATCGTAGCCCCCCGCCGGACTCAAACGGCCGCCGTCGGTACCCCTCAGGCCGAGCGGCAGCGAGAGTAGGTAGAGGGCGACGATCGCCAACGCCACCGAGGCCCCGCCGGCGGTGCCGGCGTAGTAGGAGAGGTAGAGACCGGCGAGTCCCGCCAGCACAGCGACAGCGGCCGCAACGGCGATCATCGGGCCGATCCGGTCGGTCAGGTTGCGCGCGGTGGCGGCCGGCCCGACGAAGACGGCGACGACCAGCAGGTTGCCGAGGCCCTGGACGGCGACCACCGTCGCCGCCGCCAGCAAGACCAGCAGCGCCGCGTCCGCGAAGGCCGGCGAGAGGCCGAGGGCGCGGGCGGCGTCGCGGTCGAAGCCGGTCGCCAGCAGCCGGCCGTGGAGCAGCGGCAGCGCCACGGCGACGAGCAGGACCAGGGCCGCGGCGGCGGCAATGTCGCCGTCGGAGGGGCCGAGGATGTCGCCGAACAGCAGTGCCTCGACGCCGGGCGGCGAGTCGGGCGAGAGCGCCAGCAGGACACCGAGTCCGAACATCGTCGTTACGACTACGGCAACGCCGACGTCGCGGCCGACGCCGGGCAGGCGCGAGGCGACAGCGATTGCCAACGCTGCGAGGACGACCGCCGGCGTCGCCCCGAGCAGCAGCGGGATCCCGGCGATCGCGGCGATCACCAGGCCTGGGAACAGCGAGTGCGCGAGCGACTCGGCGGCGTAGGAGAGCTCGTAGAGGACGACCCAGCAACCGAGGGCGCCGCCGGCGAGGGCGAGCAGCGTCATCTCGACGATCGCCCTCTGCATGAACGGTTCTGTCAGCGGCTCGAACACGATCAGTGGTGGTGGTGTTGGGCCGGCAGGACGGCGCGACCGCCGCCACCCGGCAGCTCGACGATGGCGCCGCCGTAGGTCGCTTCGAGGACGGGGAGGTCGAGGGCCTGCGCCGGCGGCCCGACCGCGATCTGGCGGCGGTTGACGCAGAGGACCGAGTCCCAGCGGCGCGCCTGCTCGAGGTCGTGGGTGGCCATGACGATGCCGTGGCCCTCGGCCGCGAGGTCGGCGATCAGGACTTCGAGGCGCTCGGCGGCGGGGCGGTCGAGGCCGGTGAAGGGCTCGTCCATCAGCAGCACCAGGGCGTCCTGGACCAGCGCCCGGGCGATCAGGACCCGCTGGCGCTGGCCGCCGGAGAGCTGTCCGAAGGTCGTCTCGCCGAACTCCTCGAGCCCGACCCGCGCCAGCGCTCGCCGCGCCTGCTCCCGAGCCTCGCGCCCCGGCCGCTTCCACCAGGGCAGCCGTGAGAGCGCGCCCATCGCCGCCACTTCCAGCGCCGAGACGGGATAGTCGAGCCGCGAGCGCTCGGTCTGGGGCACCGAGCCGCAGGAGACGCCGACGTGGAGGCTGCCGGCGCGCGCCGGCAGCTGCCCGAGCAGGGCGCGCAGGATCGTCGTCTTGCCGCCGCCGTTAGGCCCGAGCAAGGCCAGGCGCTCGCCGGGGTGCAGCTCGAACCCGACGTCGGTGACGACCGGCGGGCCGGCTCCATAACCGAGCGCGAGGCCGCTTGCCGCGATCAGGGGCTCAGTCTGCACCCGAGTCTCCCGTCGCTGAAGCCACGGACCATCGCTTCGGCGTTGGCCGCCTCCATCTGCAGGTAGGTGGCGCCGTCTGAGTCCGCCGGTCCCAGGGTGTCGCCGTAGAGCACGTAGTCGGCCGAGGCGCCGGTCTGGCGGGCGATCGCGTCGGCGACCTTGGCGCTCAGCGAGCTCTCGGGAAAGACCGCCTTCACCCCTTCGCGCTCGATCAGGTCGATCAGCTCGCTGACGTCCTTGGCCGAGGGCTGGGCCTGGGTGGTCTGGGACGGGATCACGGCGCCGACGACGTCGATCCCGAAGCGGCGGGCGAAGTAGCCGAAGGCGTCGTGGTCGGTGACGAGCTTGCGTTGGGCGACCGGTACCTGGTCGAAGCAGCTGGCGATCCCGGCTTCGAGTCGGCCCAGCCGTCGCAGGTATTCGCGGGCATTGCTCTGGAAGAGGCGACGGTGCGAGGGGTCTGCAGCACTGAGCCGACGGGCGATCTCGCGCACCGCCGCGGCGGCGTTGCGCGGGTCGTGCCACCAGTGTGGGTCATACCTCGACGCCTCCTCCCCACTCGACTCCCCCGGCAGCCGCTCCGGCACGTCGGCGCCGAGATCGATCAGCTCGGCGTCGCTGCCGCTGTCGGAGACGATCTGGTCGATCCATCTGTCGAGGTTGTCGCCGTTGGCGAAGACGAGCTTGGCGTCGGCCGCGGCAGCAACGTCGCTGGGCCGTGGCTCGTAGTCGTGGGGGTCGGTGTTCGGCTGCAGAACCTGGTCGACCGCGACCGCGTCGCCGCCCACCTCGCTGACCCAGTCGCCGATCTGGGTCGTCGTCGCAACGACGGCGAGCCGGCCGTCCGCGTCGGCGCCCGAGTTGCCGCAACCGCTGACCAGGAGCGCCAGGCCCAGCGTCGCAGCGAGAACCGCGGCGCTACCGCGCGGGGCTCGCGCCAGCACCGCGCGGAGCAGCGCCACCAGCGTGAAGACCGCCCCTGCGACGCAGGCGATCGTCGCCCCGGGGGGAGCGTCCGTCTTGACCGAGAGCCAGAGGCCGGCGGTGCCCTCGAGAGCGACGAGCACGACGCTGGCGAGTTGCCAGCTCAGCATCCGCTCGGTGAACAGCCGGGCGGTGGCGGCCGGAACGACAAAGAGCGAAGCGACCAGCAGGGTGCCGACGACCGAGAGCGTCGCCGTCGTGGCAAGTGCGATCAGGCCCAGCAGGGCCGCATCGAGGGCGAGCGTCTGGCGGCGACTGACCGGACCTCCCTCGGGATCGAATCCCTGCGCGAGCCAGCGCTGGCCGGCCAGGGCGCTGACCAGGAGCGTCGCCACCGCCGCAATCGCGGCGAGCCTGATGTCGGCGTCGTCGACCAACAGCAGGCTGCCGAAGAGCAGGGTCTCGACGTTGGCGCCGGAGCCGAAGACGTCGCTGGCGAGGATCACCCCCGCCGCCAGGCAGCCGACCAGGACGAGGGCGACGACGCTGTCGCGCTCGCGCTCGCGGCCGCGTCCCAGGGCTGCGTTGCCCGCGGTGAAGACCAGGGCCGCGGCCAACGCTCCCAGCGGCGCCGCAAAGCCGAGCCCGTCGGCGAGGACCAACCCGGGGAAGGCGGCGGTGCCGACCGAGTGCGAGAAGAAGGCGAGTCCGCGCAGGACGATCCAGGTCCCGAGCAGGCCAGCCGGGACGGCCAGGATCAGAACCTCGACCAGGCCGCGCTGCACGAAGGGGAGTTCAAAGGGCTCGAGGATTCGCGCAGCATAATGAGAATGAGTCCAGTTTGTATTTTGACGTCCGCGACTGGACGGGTGATCGATCGTGCGGGCTCACGGGGCGTGAGCCTTCGCACGGAAATTGGGGAATCTGGCTGGCGCTTTGATCTCAGCAATTAATCAGGGAGTATCTAAGTATGCAACGAACGTTGCCGTACCGACTCCAAAGGAGCCCCCGAATGAATCCCCAGCAGCCGGAAATGATCGATCAACGCCTGGTCAAGGCACTCGCGCATCCCCTGCGAGTACGCATCCTCGAGGTTCTCAGCGACCGCGTCTCCAGCCCGAACCGGCTCTCGGAGACACTCGAGACCGGCCTCACCGACGTCGCGTACCACACCCGGGCGCTCGACAAATGCGGTTGCCTGCAGCTCGTCGACACCGCCCAACGGCGCGGCGCCACCGAGCACTTCTACAAGGCCACGCCCGACTCGTTCCTCGGCAACCCAGCCTGGCGCGGTGTCCCCCGTGCGATCCTCCCGGGCGTCTCCGGCGCCACCTTGCAAACGTTCATCGACAAGGCCGCCGCGGCGATGGAGGCGGGCACGCTCGACGGCCGTGAGGACACCGTCTTCCGCTGGCTGCCCCTGCTCCTCGACGAGCTCGGCTGGAAAGAAGTGGTGGCGATCATGGAAGAGACCACTGAGCGAGTGCTAGCGGCACACCTGCTCAACCAGGACCGCCTCGCCGGCGCCGGTGCCGAGAACTCAATCTCAGTCGTGATCGGGCTCGCGAGCTTTGAGACCAGCGGCTCGCGGGAGGCGGCCTAGGGGTTCGCCTACTCCCACTCGATCGTCGCCGGAGGCTTCGAGGAGATGTCGAGGGCGACGCGGTTGACGTCGGGGATCTCGTTGATGATCCGGTTGGAGACCCGCTCGAGCAGGTCGTAGGGCAGCCGCGCCCAGTCCGCCGTCATCGCATCGTCGGAGGTGACGGCGCGGATCACGATTGGGTAGGCGTAGGTGCGGCCGTCGCCCTGGACTCCGACCGAACGCACGACCGGCAGCACGCAGAAGGACTGCCAGAGCTGGCGGTAGAGCTCGGCCGAGCGGATCTCCTCCTGCAGAATCGCATCGGCCGTCCGGAGGATGTCGAGGCGCTCTTTGTTGACCTCGCCGCCGACGATCCGGATCCCCAGACCGGGGCCTGGGAAGGGCTGGCGCCAGACCATCCGCTCGGGTAGCCCGAGCTCGATGCCAACGGCGCGTACCTCGTCCTTGAACAGCATCCGCAGCGGCTCGACCAGCTCGAACTCGAGGTCGTCAGGAAGACCGCCAACGTTGTGGTGAGACTTGATCGTCGCCGCGTGGTCGGAGCCGCCGGACTCGATCACGTCGGAGTAGAGCGTTCCCTGGACCAGGTAGGCGACGTCCTCCAGCTTCTCGGCCTCATTCTCGAAGACGCGGATGAACTCGGTGCCGATGATCTTGCGCTTGGTCTCGGGGTCGTCGACCCCGGCCAGCTTGGCGAGGAAGCGCTCTTCGGCATCGACGTGGATCAACGGGATACCGAACTGGCCGAAGGCCTCAACCACCTGCTCGGCCTCGTTCATCCGCATCAACCCGTGATCGACGAAGACGCAGGTAAGTCTCTCCCCCACCGCCTTGTAGACCAGCATCGCCGCGACCGACGAGTCGACCCCGCCCGAGAGGCCGCAGATCACCCGGCCATCGCCGACCTGAGCCTGGATCTTCTCGACCTGTTCGACGATCACCGACTGCGGCGTCCACTGCTTTTCACAACCGGCGACGTCGCGCAGGAAACGGGTCAGGATCTCGGTCCCGTAGGGCGTGTGGACGACCTCGGGGTGAAACTGGATCCCGTAGAGGCCGCGGTCGGGCAACTCGCAGGCGGCAACCGGAGAGCTCGGGCTGGAGGCCAGCGCGGTGAAGCCTTCGGGGGCCTCGAAAACGGCGTCGCGGTGGCTCATCCAGCAGCTCTGCTCCTCCGGCAGGCCGCCGAGCAGCTTGCCGCCGCCGTTCCGCAGGACGAGATCGGTGCGGCCGAACTCGCCCGACTCCGCCGACTCGACCCGGCCGCCGAGCGCCAGCACCATCGCCTGCATGCCGTAACAGATGCCCAGCATCGGGATCTCGAGATCGAGCAGCTGGGTCGGGAACGGCGGCGCCCCCGGCTCGTAGACCGAGGCGGGACCGCCGGAGAGCACGAGCGCTTTCGGCGCCCGCTCACGGATCTTCTCGACCGGGGTCGTCGACGGCAGCAGCTCGGCGAAGACGCCGCATTCGCGGATGCGGCGGGCGATCAGCTGCGAGTACTGGCCCCCGAAATCGAGGACCAGCACCTCCTCCACAGCGACCTCATCAGGGGGAATCTCCTCGGCAGGGACGATTGCCCGCTTGTCGTCGACACTGGCGACGACGGGCTCAGTCATCCGAAACAGCGACTCCTGCCGAAACGGCCGCACGCCCGTTCGAGCCCATGCCGACGGACTGCTCGTTCTGGAGCTTCTTGCCCTCGCTCATCAGCGCCGGCGCGACCATCACCTCAGCCCGCTGGAAGGAGCGGATGTCCTCGTAGCCACAGGTGGCCATCGAGGTTTTCAGCGCCCCCATCAGGTTGAAGGTGCCGTCGTTCTCCTGGGCGGGACCGAGGAGGATCTCCTCCATCGTCCCGTCCTGCTTGGTCGAGACGCGGGTCCCGCGCGGCAGCGAGGGATGGAAGGTCGCCATCCCCCAGTGGAAGCCGCGTCCGGGAGCCTCCTTGGCGCGGGCCAGCGGCGAGCCGACCATCACCGCGTCGGCGCCGCAGGCGATCGCCTTGGAGACGTCGCCGCCGGTGCGCATGCCGCCGTCGGCGATCACGTTCACGTACTCGCCCGTCTCCAGCATGTGCTGGGCGCGAGCGGCGGCGACGTCGGCGATCGCGGTCGCCTGCGGGACGCCGATGCCGAGCACGCCGCGGGTCGTGCAGGCGGCGCCGGGGCCGACGCCAACGAGGACGCCGACCGCGCCGGTCCGCATCAAATGCAGCCCGGTCGAGTAGGAAGCGCAGCCGCCAACCACGGTCGGGACCGGAACTTCGGCGATGAACTCCTTCAGGTTCAGCGGCTCGACCGTGGTCGAGACGTGTTCGGCGGAGATCACCGTGCCCTGGATGACGAGGATGTCGAGGCCGGCCTCGACCGCCGCCTCGTAGTGGTCGCGGACCTTCTGCGGCGTCAGCGAGCCGCAGACGACGGCGCCGCGAGACTTGATCTCGGCGATCCGTCGCGAGATCAGCTCCGCCTTGACCGGCTCGGCGTAGACGTCCTGCATCATCCGCGTCGCCAGGTGCTTGGGAGCGGCGGCGATCGCCTCCAGCTTCTCCTCGGCGTCCTCGAAGCGGGTCCAGATCCCCTCCAGGTTCAGCACTCCGAGGCCACCGAGCTCGTTGACGAGCACCGCGGTATCTGGGCTGACGACGCCATCCATCGCCGAGGCGACGAGCGGAATGTCGAAGCGGTAGGGACCTAGGGTCCAGGTGATGTCGATGTCGTCAGGATCGCGGGTGCGACGCGACGGGACGATGGCGATGTCGTCAAATCCGTATGCGCGCCGCCCCTTCTTGCCGCGACCGATTTCGATTTCCAAGTGAGTCCTCCAGGGCTGGCGTTGAACGTCCAGCCTACACTTCCGCGGGGACCTCCAAATCGTGGACCGCGACCTCGCCGAGCAGGCGCTCGACCTGATTGCGATCGACGGTGCCGGCGCCGAAGTGCTGGGTCGACTCGGCCCCGCAGGCGACGCCGTAGGCAAGGCAATCCTCCGCCGAGCGGCCCTCGTAGCGGGCGGCGACATAGCCCGCCAGGAAAGCGTCGCCCGAGCCAACCGTGGAAACCGGCTCCAGGGGTTCGGTGTGAACCTCGAGCAGGCGCCGCTCGGCACCCTCGCCGACCGCGGCCACACAGCCTTCGGGCCGGGTGATCGCCGCCTCGACTGCGCCGAGGCGGACCAGCTCGTTGAGGCCGGTGGCCAGGTCACTGCCGTCGGAGAACTCCTGTCCGACCAGCTCCTCGGCCTCGCGCTCGTTGGGGGTGACCATCGAGGCGCCGGCGCGAACGCCTTCCAGCATCGCCTCGCCCTCGGCGTCGAGGACGACGGCAACGCCACGACGGGAGAGGTCGGCGATCAGCCGCGCGTAGAGGTCGTCGCCGGCGCCCGGCGGCAGCGAGCCGGCGAGGACGCAGATCTTGGCGCCACTGGAGAGATAGCCGATCCGCTCGAAGAGCTGCTTGACCTCCTCGGGGCTGACCGCGGGACCGCGCTCGTTGATCTCGGTCTGATCACCCGAGGTCGGGTCGATCACGGCGAGGTTGATCCGCGTCTCCGCGGCGATCCGGGTGAAGTCCGTAAGCACCGACTCTTCGCGCAGCTGTTCGAGCACGCGAGTGCCGGTTGGGCCGCCGACGAAGCCGGCAGCGATCACCGGCCGGCCGAGCAGGGTCAGCGCCCGGGCGACGTTGATCCCCTTGCCGCCGGCCACGGTACGGCTCTCCACCGCCCGGTGGCGGCGGGCGAGGCGGAAGTTTGGAACGGCGACAGTTCGGTCGATCGCCGCGTTGAGCGTCACGGTGAGGATCACTTCGGGTCCACCTTGGTCCGTGCTCCTTGTTCGTTCAGCGGGACAGTCGGCGGTAGAGCGCTACCCCGCCCATCAGTATCACGAACAATGCGATCGCGATAGGGATCAAGTTGTTGCCGAGGAAGTCCCGCGCGCGGTCGAAAGTGCTCGCCTCAGGCACGGCCCGCGCGGCCCTGAGGGGCACGACTCCGGCCCTGATCCCATCGACGAAAACGCCGGCCCGGCCGAGCACGGCACCGCGCCGGATCGGGCCCTCGATCTCGCTCGGAGCCACGACCTCGACCCTGACTCGCTGGCCCTTGCGGACACCTACCTCGAAGCTCTTGGCGGCGCGCAGCGGCAGCGTCCCGCCCGAGTAGCGAATCGAGGCTTCGGCGAGCGCCCGGCCCTGGCGGACCGGCTGGCGGCGCTTGTACTGGGAGAAGCCGTATTCGAGCAGCTTCAGATTGTCCGAGTAGCGCGTTTCGTCGGTGGGGGCGCCGATCGCAACCGAGATCAGGTCGACCCCCTTCTTGCTGCCGGCGCCAACCAGGACGTAGCCGGCACCCCAGGTGTGGCCGGTCTTGACGCCGGTGACCCAGGGCTCCATCAGCAGCAGTTCGTTGATCGTGTTGATCCGCCGTGGCGGCTGCACGCTGCGCAGGACGACGCTGCGGGTGTCGGAGATCTTCGCGAAGGGGGGCATCCGCAACAGCCGCTGGGTCAGCGTCAGCAGGTCGCGGGCGCTCGAGTAGTTGCCCTTCTGGTCGAGGCCGATCGGGTTCGCGTAATGGGTGTTGGAGAGCCCAAGCGCGGCGGCGCGCTGGTTCATCTGCGCGACGAAGCGCTTCTGGTTGCCGGCGGCGGCGATCGCCAGGGTGTGAGCGGCGTCGTTGCCGCTGCGCAAGATCAGGCCGTAGACGAGGTCGCGAACGCTGATCTCCTGGCCGGTCCGCATGCCCAGCAGCGACTCGCCGAATTCGGCGTCGTAGGGGGCGGCATGGACGATCTTGTCGAGCGGCATCTCCTTCATCGCCACGTAGGCGGTCATCAGCTTGGTCGTGCTGGCGATCGGCAGCCGTTCGGCGGCAGCTCGGGCGATCAGGACTGCGCCGCTGCGGGCGTCGATCACCGCCCAGGCTTTCGCTTCGATGCCGAGCTTTTCGGCCGGCGTTTCCGGCTTCGGCTCCTGCTCCTTCCACTTCGGCTTGCCGCCACCCGCCTGCTGTTCGGACGACTGGCCCGACTGCGCTTTTTTCTCGGCCGCCCCGGCCGGCGCCACCGCCAGCAGGCAGACCAGCAGCGCCGCCAACAGGGCGACGCCGAACCGCGCCACCCTCATCTGAGCTTCAGGGTTTCGCCGGCGATCAGGATCTGCGGGTCGACTTCGGGGTTGAGGTCGACCAGTTCTTCGACCGGGACTCCGGTCTGGTGGGAGATCCGGGTCAGGGTGTCCCCCGGCTTGACCTCGTAGGTCGCCGCCTTGGTGCGCGGTTTCTTTTCGTGGTTTTGGCCCTGCTGTTGGGAGCCGTTGCGCGAGGTCTTGTCCGACTTGTCGTCGAGCCCACCGGAGACGATCACGAAGACGGCCGCGATCGCCGCCGCGAGGGCGAGGACGGCAAAGATGCGGGCGAATGCGCTCGTGCGTTTTTTCATGGGTCCGGGAGGGGGATCGAGTCGGGGGCGGCTGATCGTAGTATCGGCAGCCGGCGTCAGGCGGTCGAAATCTCCCACACGGTCGCCCGCAGGCGCTCCGCCGCGGCAGCCGGGTCAGGGTCGTTGGCGATCCCACGCGAAGCGGCGACGAGGCCCGAAGCGGGCCCAGCCGCGAAAGCGGCGCCGAGCCGCTGCGGCTGGCCGCCCTGGGCGCCGACGCCTGGGATCAGGAAGATCGACCGCGGCATCAGCTCGCGCAGGCGGGCGATGTGCTCGGGCTCGGTGGCGCCGACAACCGCGCCCATGCCGCTCAGCCCGCCCGCGCCGAGCAGTCGCGGCGAGAGACCGTCGACCAGTTCCGCCAGGCGCTCGTGCAGGGGCGCCTGCGGCGCCGGCAGGTCCTCGACGTCGGCGGCGCCCGGGTTGCTGGTGCGGACCAGGGCGAAGACCCCAGCCCCGGTCTCGGCAGCGGCGGCCACCAGCGGCTCCAGGGCGTCGAGACCGAGCAGCGGGTTGGCGGTGAACGCGTCGACGCCGAGGCCCGCTACCGGTCCCCACGGCGTCGGCGTCTCGCCGACCAGCGCCTGGGCATAGGCGGCAGCCGTTACCGGCACGTCGCCGCGCTTGCCGTCGGCGATCGACAGCAGACCCGCCTCGCGGGCGGCGGCGATGACTTCCGAGAGGGCGGCCCAACCGGGCGCGCCGAGGCGCTCGAAGCAGGCGAGCTGCGGCTTGACCGCGACGCAGGCCGGGCCGGCGCGCTCGATCAGCTCGCGGCAGTGCGCGGCGACTGCCGTGGCGGCGAGCTCAGCTGCCTCACCGGGAGCGACCTGCGCCCCGGCCCCGCCGATCTTCGCGGGGTCGGGGTCGAGGCCGAGGCAGATCTGGCTGCGGCGCTCGGAAACGAGCGCCGCCAGCCGATCCGCGAAAGCGTCAGAAATCAGCCGCCCTTGACTTTGGTCTTCAGGGCCGACCCGGCGGAGAAACGCGGGACTTTGCCGCCCGGAATCGTGATCCGCTCGCCGGTGCGGGGGTTGACGCCCTGACGGGGGCCACGCTCGGCTACGTGGAATTTGCCGAAGCCGGTGAAGCTGACCTCGTCGCCGCCACTCAGCGCGGCGGTGATTGCATCGAGCACAGCGGCGACAGCGTCGCCGGCAGCTTTCTTGCTGCCCAGCCGGTCGTCGCCGGCAAGTTGGTCCAGAAACTCAGCCTTGGTCACGTCGAGAATCCTCCTCGGGGTTGAAGATCGGCGCAATCTAACAGCGGCCCCGGGCGTAAGCGCCGCCCTGCAAGCGACATCCGTTACGAACCGCTGATCGAGATCTCACCGATCAACAGCGGCGGCGTCCTCACCGAACCACCGAACGGGACCCAGCGGGGCTCGGCCCCGGCTGCCCGCACGGAGCCCAGCATCGCGACGAGGTCGCCGGCGATCGTGAACTCGCGCACCGGCTCGGCCAGCTCGCCGCCGCGGATCGCGCGGCCGGAGGCGCCGACGGAGAAGACCCCGGTCACGGGGTTGACGCCGGAGTGGAGGCCGGCGACATCGGTGATGTAGACGCCATCGCCGGCCTCGGCGAGCATGCCGGGCAACGACAGCGCGCCGGGGGCGACGACCAGGTTCGAGGCTGAAACCGAGGGCAGGGAGCGGTAGCCGCTGCGGGAGGCAGAACCGGTCGAGGTGCCGCCGGCCCGGTTGGCGGTATAGGTGTCGTAGAGATAGGCGCGTAGGCGCCCGCCCTCGATCAGCGCGGTCCGGCGCCGCGGCACCCCCTCGCCGTCGAACGGGGCCGAGGCGGCCCCCTCGGGGTCGCGACCATCGTCGTAGAGCGCCAGTGCCTCGCTCGCCAGCTCCTCGTTGAGCCGGTCGGCGAAGGGCGAGCGCCCGCGCTGGACGGCATCGGCGCCGAGGGCGCCGCCGATCAGGCCGGCGAAGCTGGCGGCGACGGTCGGGTCGAAGACGACCGGACAGGAGCGCGATGCGGGCTTGGAGGCGCCAATCATCGCGACCGCGCGTTCGGCCCCCTCGGCGCCGATCGCCTCGGCGTCGAGGCCCTCGGGCCCGCGGGCGAGGCCAAAGCCGAGGCCGGTCTCCTTGGCGCCATCGCCCTCGGCCAGGGCCTGCAGGTAGGCAAAGCAGCTGGAAACCTCGTACTCGCCGGCAACACCGGTCGAGGAGGCGATTGAGACCTGCTCGGCCGAGTCGGCGTAGACGGCCTGCTCGACGCCGGCGATGCGGGGATCGGCCGCCAGGGCGGTGCGCTCGACCGTGAGCGCCAGCGCCGCGACCTCGTCGGCGCTGCTCGTGGCCAACCCCGGGTCGCTAAGCCCAGCGATCGCCTCGACCTCGGCCGGAGCCGGCGGCGCCGCGAACTCGTCCTCGTCGGCAACCTCGGCGGCGGTCGCAGCGCGGGCGGCGATCGCCGCGACGCCGGCGTCGGAGAGGTCGGTGCCGAAGGCGTAGCCGACCCGGTTGCCGATCCAGGCGCGAACGCCGATCCCGCTCTGGGTCGCCGCAGTCAGGCTCTCGACCTCGCCACCGTGGACACGGACCTCGCGGCCGCTGTCCCGGGACGCGTACGCCTCGGCGTTGCCGGCACCAGCCGCCAGGGCGGCCTCGACGGCGCGCTGCGCGGTGGCGCTCAGCTCGGTCACAGCTCCGTGCCGCCGACCGTCATCGCGCCGACCCGGACGTGGCCCTGGCCGGTCCCGACCGGGACCCGCTGGCCGCCCTTGCCGCAGATTCCGGTCTTCATGAAGAAGTCGTTGCCGACGGCGTCGATCGCCGCCAGGGCGTCGAGGCAGTTGCCGATCAGGGTGGCGCCACGACAGGGACGGGTCACCCTGCCGTCCTCGATCAGGTACCCCTCGGAGACCCCGAAGACGAAGTCGCCGGTCGCCGGGTCGACCTGGCCGCCGCCGAAGGAGACGGCGTAGAAGCCGTGGGCAACGTCGGCGATGATCTCCTCGGGGGTGACGTCGCCGGGGGCGATGTACGTATTGGTCATGCGCGGGATCGGCAGGTGGCGGAAGCTCTCGCGGCGGCCGTTGCCGGTCGAGGCGACGCCTTCGCGCTCGGCGGTGACGTGGTCGTAGAGGTAGGCGGTGAGGCGGCCGTCCTCGATCACCTGGGTCTTCTGGGTCGGCACGCCCTCGTCGTCGATCGCGTCGCTGCCCCACTCGTTCGGCAGGCGGCCGTCGTCGTAGGCGTTCAGGAGCGGCTGCGCGACCTGCTGGCCGAGCTTGCCGACGTAGACGCTGGCGCCCTTCTGGATGTGGTCGGCCTCGAGGCCGTGGCCGGTCATCTCGTGGAAGAGGACGCCGCCGAAACCGCCGCCGACGACGACCGGCATCGAGGCCGAGGGGGCGGGGCCGGCGTCGAGCAGGGTCAGCGCCTTGCGAGCCGCCTGCTCGGCGATCAGGCCGGGGTCGTCTTCGAGCAACTCGAAGCCGCGGTGGGCGCCGAGCGTCTCGGCGCCGGTCTCGACGGTGCCGTCGCGGCGGGCGACGGCCTGGGCGCCGATCCGGGTGCGGGTGCGGTCGTCGCCGGTGAGCAGCCCGTCGGAGTTGGCGATCGCCACCTCGCGGCGGGCCTCGGCGTAGGAGGCGGTGAACTGGGCGACCTCGGCGCCCTGGGCGCGGG
>JAENWU010000001.1 GCA_016649905.1 Thermoleophilia bacterium | reverse complement strand
GCCTCCGGCTCGCCGCCCATCTCCAGCGCCACTGCCCGCGCCGCGCCCAGCTGGTCGAAGGCGAGCGCCGCCAGGCCGCAGCCGACCGCGTCGAGGACGTGGAGCTTCGCCGCCGCGCTCACCTCGGCGGGGATCTGCTCGAACTCCAGGGCCGAGGACCACTCGGCGAGTTTCTCGGCTGCGTGGATGGCGCCATTCTCGCAACAGCCGCTTGTGAATCCTCCAGCCGAGCGGCGCCGCGACCCGGCGGCGCCTCAGCCCCGGGCGTACGGTCGGCTGATGTCGACTCCAGACGTCGCCGCCGACCAGCTCGGCCTGCGCCCGCTGAAGGAGATCACCCTCGAGGAGCGGGTAATCGTCCTCGACGAGATCCCCTGGGTCCCCTACGCCGAGGGGATCTTCGTCAAACCGGTGCGGCTCAACCGCAAAACCGGCTTCTGGGCCAACATCACCAAAGTCGAAGGCGGCATGCAGATCAACCGCCACTACCACGTCAACCCGGTGACCGGGTTCGTGCTCGAGGGCTCCTGGTACTACGCCGAGCGCGACTGGGTCGCCCGCGAGGGGACGATGATCTGGGAGCCACCGGGGGACATCCACACCCTGATCAGCAACGACGAGGGCACGACGACGCTGTTCATGCTCGAGGGAGCGCTGCTCTATGTCGACGAGGACGACAACGTGGTTGGATTCGACGATGTCCTCGCCCACACCCACAAGTACCACGAGTTCTGCCGCGCCGAGGGCATCGAGCCTGTCGACCTCGACTACTGACGACGGCCGCGGCGCCGGCCCGGCGCCGCCCTGGGCCCACCTCTACGACGACGACGTTCCGCTCGCCTTCGCGCCGGCGCTGCGCAACTGCGTCGAGCTCTGCGAGCGCGGAGCGCGCGAGCAACCCGACGAGCCGGCGATCCTCTACTTCGAGACGAAGATCGACCAGCGCCGGGCCGGCGAGCTCGCCCACGCCCTCGCCGCGGCGCTGAGCGCCGAGCTCGGCCTCGAGCCGGGCGACCGGGTGGCGCTGATGCTCCAGAACGTCCCGCAGATGGCGATCGCCGTCCACGCGGTCTGGCTCGCCGGCGGCGTCGTCACCAGCGTCAACCCGATGAACAAGCGGCGCGAGCTCGAGCACCAACTGGACGACGCCGGCGTGAAGATCGCCTTCTGCCTGGAGTCGCTTTTCGGCGGCCTCGAGGCGGTGCGGGAGACGACGCCGCTGCGCCACATCGTCACCGCCTCTGAGCTGGAATTCCTCGACTCCGTCCCCGACCTCCTCGCCGGCCACGAGCGGGTCGAGTGCCCCGGTGGCGTCGCGATCGCCGACCTGCTGTCCGCCCACGCCGGCGAGCGCGTCGAAGCTGCCGATCCGGACCCCGGCGACCCCGCCCTGCTCACCTACACCTCCGGCACCACCGGGCCCTCCAAGGGCGCCGTCAACACCCACGGGGCCGTCGTCCACAACGCCGAGGCGATGACCCGCTGGTACCAGCTGGGGCCGGGCGACGTCACCGTGGGGATGGCGCCGCTCTTCCACATCACCGGCCTGATCTGCCACCTGGCCACCGCGCGGGCGAGCCTGACGCCGCTGCTGCTCGGCTACCGCTTCGAGCCAGGGGAGCTGCTGCGGCTGATCGAGCGCTGGCGCGGCACCTACGTGATCGGCCCGCTGACCGCCTTCATCGCGATGCTCGAGGACCCGGGCTTCGCCGAGCGCGACCTCTCCTCGCTGACCAAGGTCGCCAGCGGCGGCGCCCCGGTCAACCCGGCGACGGTCGAGCGCTGGGAGCGGGCGACCGGCGTCTACATCCACAACACCTACGGCCTGACCGAGTCGGCGGCGCCCTGCCACCTGGTCCCGGCCGGGGCGCGCAGCCCGGTCGACGCCGAGAGCGGCGCGCTCTCGATCGGGGTGCCGATCTGCAACACCGAGGCGAAGATCGTCGACATCGAGGACGGCGCCGAGCTGGAGCCGGGGGAGATCGGCGAGATCGTCGTCCGCGGGCCCAGCGTCACCAGCGGTTACTGGGAGAGGCCCGAGGAGAGCGCCCGCGCCCTCCGCGACGGCTGGCTGCACACCGGCGACGTCGGCAAGCGCGACGCCGAGGGCTGGTTCTACATCGTCGATCGAATCAAGGACATGATCAATGTCTCCGGCTACAAGGTCTGGCCGCGCGACGTCGAGGACGTCCTCTTCACCCATCCCGCCGTGCTCGAGGCCAGCGTCGTCGGCGTCCCCGACGACTACCGCGGCGAATCGGTGCGCGCCTACGTCGCCCTGCGCGGCGGCGCTGAGGCCACCCCTGAGCAGCTGGTCGAGCACTGCCGGGACGCCCTCGCCGTCTACAAGGCGCCGCGCGAGGTCGTTTTCGTCGCGGAGATCCCGAAGACGCTGACCGGCAAGGCGCTGCGGCGCGAGCTGCGCGAGCGCGATTAGCGGCCGAGCGAGCCGATCTCGCGGGTCATCCGGCCGATCGTTTCGTAGAAGCTGACCAGCAGGTTCCGCATCAGCGCCGCCTGCAGAGCCGGGTCACTCTCGCCGAGGCGGTCGAAGCCCTCGATCGTCAGCACCAGGCATTCGCCGTCGCTCTCGCCGCGGACATCGACCGGCCGCGCCGGCACGTCGGCGAGCGCCACCTCGCCGAAGGCGAGGCCCGGGGTCAGGGTCGCCAGCCGCCGCCGCTGGGGGCGACGATCGCCAGCACCGTCCCTTCCTCCTCGAGCCAGGTCCCCAGCGCCGCCAGCATGCGGGCCGCGGCGAGGTCCATCTCGGTCACCTCGGTGAGGTCGATCACGGCGATCTCGATCTCGTCGGCCTGCTCGACGATGCCGCGGATCACGCTCTCCATCGCCGCGAAGACGAGGTCGCCGTGGAGGACGTGGACGAGGCAGCGGCGGCCGACCCACTCGAGCATGTCGCACTGGCCCTCGGGACGGCGGCGGCGCGAGGGGACGTCGGCGACGGTGTAGGTGCGGCGGACCGCCGAGCGCGAGGAGCGGGCGACGTGGAGCAGGTGCAGCTCGAGGTCCTCGGAGATCTGGCGGCAGACCTCGATCCCGCGGACGCTGTTGCCGTGCGGGTCCAACGGCGGCGAGAAGACGGCGATCCCGAGCTGGCCCGGCAGCACCGCGAGGACGCCGCCGGCGACGCCGCTCTTGGCCGGCATCCCGACGTCGACCACCCACTCCCCCGCCGAGTCGTACATGCCGCAGGTGGTCATCACGCTCAGCACCCGGTCGACGTGCTCGCGGGCCAGCGCCCGCTCGCCGCTGACCGGGTTGACGCCGCCATTCGCCACCTACATCGACCCAAAGCTGACCCCCGAGTGGTGGGGCCCACGCGGCACGACCGCGATCGTCGAGGAGATGGAGCCGGTCAGCGGCGGCCGCTGGCGCTTCCGGATCGAGAACTCCGACGGCAGCGAAATCGGCTTCCGCGGCACCTTCCGCGAGGTCAGCGCCCCGGAGCGCCTGGTCCAGACGTTCGAATGGGACGGGATGCCGGGCCACGTCTCGGTCGACAGCTCCGAGTTCGAGGACCTCGGCGACGGTCGCACGAGGATCGTCACCACGACGACCTTCCACACGCCCGAGGAACGCGACGGGATGCTGGCGGCCGGCATGGAGCGCGGGCTCAATGAAACGCATGACCGGTTGGAAGAGCTGCTCGTCGGCTGAACACCGCGCCGCGGTTGGCGCTTGTAGCCCACAGGGCGACGAGCGCCAACCAGGTGCGCGTCAGTTGTCGGGCTGCCCGTAGAGGCGGTCCTTGGCTCGAAGCAGGGCAGTGTCTGCCGCCAGATGGGAGCGCTCCGGATCGTCTGTCGCCGGCGCAATTCCGAAGGAGACGCCGATCGAGTTGTCGCCGAGCTTGGCGGCGACGATTGCTTTGGCCAGGCGCTCGGCGGCGAGGCGGGCCTGGGCGGGGTCGGTCTGGGGCATCAGGATCCCGAACTCGTCGCCGCCGATCCGGAAGGCGTCGTCGGCGACCCGTGATTCGTCGATCATGCGGGCGACCTCGCGCAGCACCTCGTCGCCGGCCGGGTGGCCGAAGCGTTCGTTGACACCCTTGAAGCCGTCGAGGTCGAGCAGGCAGATGGACAGCGGCTGGCCGTAGCGCGTCGCCCGCGAGGTCTCGACCGCGAGCCGCTCCTCGTAGGCGCGGCGGTTGGCGAGGCCGGTCAGAGAGTCGTGGTGGCTGTCGTGGGACTCGACCTCGAAGCGGCTGGCGTTGGCGATGTGGGCGCTGATCACCTCGGTAAGGAGTTCCAGCGCCTCGACACCGTCGTCGTCGAAGTTGTTGACGAGGCCGGAGTAGACCTTGAGCACACCGACCGTGACGCGGCGGTGGATCAGGGGAACGCAGATGATCGAGGCGGCGTTGATCTGCTTGCAGGCCTCGGCGTCGACCCGCGGGTCATCGCGGGTGTCGTCGCTGCGCAGCACCCGGCCTTCGGCGACGCAGAGCCCGGAGAGGCCCTCGCTCTGCTTGAGGCGCATGCCGAGGTAGGGAGTGGCGTCGCCGGCCGTCACCTCGTAGACCATCTCGTCGCCCTCGGCGATCTCGACCACGGCGCCACTGGCGCAGGTCAGTTCCTGGCTGCGCTCGGCGATCAGCTGCATCGTCGCCAGCAGGTTGAGGTCGCTGGCGGCGATCTCGGTCTGGGTGGCGATGATTGCCCGCAGGCGGTCGATATGGCCGTCCATGCTGGATAGATCGGCCGATTGCCCACCGAGGCTTTAATCTCAGGGCGATGCTTGGGATCAGGGCGAGGACGGTGCTCGGGATCGCGACCGTGGCGACGGCCTCGGCGCTCGCGGCTTCCTCGGCGCCCGGCGCCGAGGAGCCCGAGGCGCCAGTGACGGCGCTCGTCTCCCGCGCCGGCAGCGACGGGCCCGGTGGCGACGGCAACTCCCGCGAACCCTCGATCTCCGCCGACGGCCGCTACATCGCCTTCGCCTCGCGGGCCCGCAACCTCTCCCCCGCCGCCAAACAAGGTCGGCTGGAGGTCTACGTGCGGGACCTTGTCGCGCGCAAGACCGAGCTCGTCTCACGGGTCAGCGGGACTGAAGGCGCGGCCGCCGACGGCAACTCAGCCGAACCCTCGATCTCCGCCGACGGCCGCTACATCGCCTTCCGCTCGCTCGCGGAGAACCTCAGCGCCGAGGACGTCGCCGGCAGCGACATCTTCGTCCGCGACCTGACGACCGGGACCACGGAGCTGGTCTCCCGCGCCACCGGGGTCGCCGGGCCCGCGGCCGACGAATACTCGACCGCCCCCTCGATCCCGGCCGACGGCCGCCACGTCGCCTTCGAGTCGCTGGCGAACAACCTCAGCGCCGAGGACGCCGACGCGATGGCCGACGTCTTCGTCCGCGACCTCGACCTCGGCGTCACCGAGCTGATCTCACGTGCCAGTGGCCTGGCCGGGACGCCGGGGGACAACCTCTCGACCGAGCCCTCGATCTCCACCGACGGCCGCTACGTCGCCTTCACCTCGCGGGCGCCGCTGAGCGCCGACGACGTCGACGAGCCGAGCTTCCCCGCCGACGTGTTCCTGCGTGACCGCGCTGCGCTGACGACGATCCTCGTCTCCCGCAAGAGCGGTCCGGCCGGCAAAGCGAGCGAGGTCGAGTCCTCCGAACCGGCGATCTCCGCCGACGGCCGTTTCGTCGCCTTCGAGTCCGACGCGAAGCTGACGGGGCAGCGCGGCTTCGGCCCCAACGCCTTCCTCCGCGACACCGTCGCCGCCACCACCCAGCTCGTCACCGTCGGCGAGATCATCCGCGCCGGCAACCCGAACCGCAACCCGTCGGTCTCAGCCGACGGCCGTTACGTCGCCTTCCAGACCCAGGGCAACGGGGTGACGGCGGTCGACGGCGCCAACCGCGTTGACGTCTTCGTCCGCGACATGAAACGCGGCGTCACTGTCGACGCCGCCCGCGCCTCCGGCGAGTTCGGCGTTCCCGGCGACGGCCCCTCCTTCAACGCCTCGATCTCCGCCGACGGCCGCTTCGTCGCCTTCGACTCGCGAGCGGCCAACCTCAGCGGCAGCGACGACGACGAGGTCGCCGACGTCTTCCGCCGCCAACCAACCTATGTCGAGGAGGTGCCGCTGCCGGGCTGCGCCGGCCGGCCGGCGACGATCATCGGCACCGAGCGCAACGACAAACTGATCGGGACCAAACGCGCCGACGTGATCCTCGCGCTGGGCGGCGATGACCACATTCGCTCGCTCTCCGCTCCCGACGTGATCTGTGCCGGCGCCGGACGCGACCACGTCGACGCCGGCAGCAACGGCGAACACGGCGGCGGCGACCTCGTGCTCGGCGGCCCGGGCGATGACCGGCTGGTCCTGCGACCCGAGCTCGGAACGCTCAAAGGCGGACCGGGCGACGACGCGCTGATCGGCAGCAAAGGCGGCGACTCGCTGTACGGCGGCGCCGGCGACGACCTCCTGCGCGGCGGTCCCAACCCCACCTACAACTCCGACTTCCTCTACGGCGGCCCCGGCGACGATCTCCTGATCGGCGGGCCCGGGCCCAACAACCTCAACGGCGGCCCGGGGAAGAACCGGCTCGTCGGCCAGCGCGAATAGACCGCCGGAGCTAGAGGCCGGTGCCGGAGCCGGGGGTTTCCGGCGCCATCACCTGGCCGGCGATCGCGCACCAGTTCTGGCTCGGGTTGGGGTCGTTCAGCTTCCAGCGCGAGGCGAGCAGGATTCGCTCGCCACCCTCGATTTCGACCACGACCATGCCGTTGTTGGGGAGGCTCGCTTCGACCGGGCCGGCTGGCTCCTGCAGGCTCGAGTCTTCGGACCCTTCGCCGCTACATCGCCTGGCGCAACTACAACGCCGACGACGCGAAGCTGCGGGCGGTCGTGGACACGGCGAACGTTGCCTGATGCACCACTAGTTGTATGTCGAATCGAACGCCCGTTCGTGAGAGCGAGCGCAGCATAGTAGCCATATTTGCGGGTCCTACATGTGAAACATTCGTCCACGTGTACAAGACCTGAGAAATTTCTGTGGTGAGTGGCATTACCGGGTAGGGTCCGCCGCTTGAACGAGGTACCCGAGAAGAACACTCCGCCCGGCAGCGACCCTCAGAGCCGTGTCGAGAAGCCCTGGGGGCACGAGATCTGGTGGGCCCAGACCGACGATTACGCGGGCAAGCTGCTGATCGTCGACGCCGGCCAGCGCCTCTCCGTTCAGATGCACCGCGAAAAGGACGAGACCTCCTACCTCCTCTCCGGCCAGTTGCTGCTCTTGCAGGGCCCCAGCGCCGACGAGCTGACGGAAAGGACGATCGGGCCGGGCACCTCCTGGCGCAACGAACCCGGTGTCGTCCACACGATCGAAGCCCTCGAGGACGCGACCGTGCTCGAGGTCTCGACCCCGCAGCTCGACGATGTGGTCCGCCTCAGCGACCGCTACGGCCGCTGACCGAAGGCCCTGCTCAGGCCAGGTAGTCCTTGACCACCTTGCCCTGCGGCAGGGTCCAGTCGAAGGTGCCGTAGATGCCGCCGATCATCGCCGTCGGCGCCATGTCCTGGAGCGGGTCGGCGGCCGAGGGCGAGTCCATGCTGACCATGCAGCGGCCGCTCCAGATATCCGGTGAGCCGTCGGCCGCGAGGCAGGGCACCGTTTCCGGCTCGGTGGCGATCAGCTCGCAGACGCTCGGCGGCGCCCCTTTCTCGGCGCCGGGGATGTAGCGCAGGGTCAGGTGCGGGGTCGCGCCGACGTCCTCCATCGTCGCCGGCCGTTCCGGGTTCATCGTCACGGTCAGCAGGCGCTTGCCGGTCGGCCGCTCGGTCGTGAACTGGATGCCCTCGCGGAAGCCCGGCCCGGGACCACCCATGTCGAACTTGCACTCGGCGAGCTTCTTCGGCCAGCCCCAGACCTCGCGCCCAGCGGCCATCGGCGCGTCGGCATCGAGGTAGATGAAGGGGCAGTAGAGATAGGTAGTGCCCTCGAACTCGGCCTGGACGATCATGATCGTCTCGTTGTAGGTGCCGAAGGTCGTGAAGGGGTAGTTGCAGACCCAGGCGATACAGGTGACCGGATCGGTGGCCGGGGTCACGCCCGGCGGCAGGTGCCTGGCGACCTTCTCGGTGTCCGCCTGGTAGATGCCGAGGATCACTTTCGCGCCCCGGTAGTAGTACGGCGGATCGGGATACAGCGGAGCGGTGACCGGCTGGTTGAAGCCGGTGAAGAAATCGTCCACGGCGTGCTCTCCTTCGAGGGGGGTCGGTGCGAGCGTAGATCGGCTCTCGCTCCCCGATCGGGCTTCTGAGGAGACCGCCTGTCGGAACTACAGAGAGGCGGGCCGCAAGCCCGCCCTCTCTGCCTGGTCAGGGCTTGAACGTCAGTTTCGAGGAGTCGAAGGTGGAGACCTCGGCGGCGATCTTGTTGCCCTTGAACACGTAGCCGTCGGTGGAGAAGTACGGCTTGGCGAGGAACGGCGCGGTGACCTTGAACTTGACGAAGGTCGTCCTGCCGCTGGTCCACGATTTCTGCGGCTTGGCGTCGAGGCCGCACAGCCCTTTCTGCTCCGGCGGCTTGACGAAGCCGTCGTAGAGGTCCTGCAAGGCGGCGCGGCCCTGGACGATGACGCCGTCGGGGAAGAACAGGGTGGCGTCGTTGGTGTAGCCGGCGACGAGCGCGTCGGCGTCACAATCGGCGAGCGCTTCAATGTGCGCATCGACGAGCCTGTCGATCGATTTGCCGCCGGCGGCGCTGCCGGTGGCCGGGACGATCAGCAACGCGGCAAGCGCCGCGATGAGGATCAGACGGAGCTTCATGGGAAACCTCCTGGTTGGACCCGCCCGGGGAAAGAGCGGATGGGGGTCTCCCGACTCTCGCCGCGGCTGCGGCCTACCGCAGCAGGGACTCCGATCGCGCTTGTAGCCGCTACAAGCCGCGGCGAACCGGGATGTTTAAGCCTAGGGTTGCCCGGCCTGCCGCCTTCGCGAAGGACGCGCTTCCCACCAGGCCCAGGCGACCATCACCGCGGCGGCGTAGAGCCAGCCGAGCACCACGTCGAAGAAGTAGTGCTCGCCGGTCGCCATCAGCGTCACGCCCATCGCCAGTGGGTAGAGCAACAGCAGCGGTCGCAGGCTCGGGCGCAGCCGCGGCCAGAGGAACAGTGCCACCAGCGCGCAGAAGGCCGAGTGCAGCGAGGGCACGGCGGCGACCAGGTTGCCGATCCCCTGGCCCTTGGAGAAGAGGCTGGCGGTACCGACCCCGAGCACCTCCCAACCCTTGGCGGTGGTGCGGTGGACTTCGCCGAGCAGCCCCATCTCCCCGGCCATCCAGGGCGGCGCTGCCGGGAAGAGGATGTAGGTGGCGAGGCCGGCCAGCGCCAGCGTCACCAGGTGCTTGGAGAAGCGCAGGAAGGCGAGCCGGTCGCGCGCCCAGAGGACACCCGCGACCGCGAAGGGAACGATGAAGTAGGAGGTGTAGACGAGGGTGAAGGCGACGTCGTACCAGTGGACGACGTTGGGCTCGTAGAGCTGGTCCTGCAGCCACTCGGTCGGCGTCTCGCCGAAGAAGAGGAAGCGGTCGAGGTCGATCATCGGGTGCAGGTGGACGCCGATCCCGAACGAGTCGGCGGCGCCGCGGGTGAGGTCGTAGGCGAAGAGCACCGCGACGATCGGCGACCAATCCAGCGCGAGCTGGAGGATCTGTCGCGGGTGCCGCCCGATCGAGCCGACGACCAGTGCCCCGCAGGTCCAGGCGATCACCAGCTCGCGCTGGACCGGGATCCCGTATTGCGCGCTCCAAAGGACAAGCGCGACGAAGTAGATCGCCAGCGCACACCACCGCACCGCCGCCCAGTGTTCGAAGCGGAAGCTGGGTGCCTGCTCGGCGCCAACCTGTGCGAAGTCCCTCGTGGACAAGCGACTAATTTACGAGATGGTCACCTCGTCCCGCGCGGCTTGTGCTTCTGCGGCGGTGCTTTGACCGTAACCGGCTTCGATGCGGTGAAGCTGGGTGGGCACCCCTACAAGGAGTATGGGGCGAGCTAGGCGCGGACGAGCAGGTTGCGCTCGACGGCGGCGTCGGTGGAGCCAGGAACGCCGATCTCGTGCAGGTAGCCACGCACCGAGCCGTAGCGCTCGTCGAGCCGGCCGAGGAAGCTCCGCATCGTCGCCGCCGGGGCCCGATAGATGCCGGCCGGGACCGGGTCGTGGCGCTCGGGGTCGTTCTCGGCGATCCAACTCCGCAAGGACTCGACCGGAGCGTCGCTGAGCGCGTAGTCGCGGACGATCTGCTCGCGAGGCACGCCGAGCAGCTCGAAGACAATCGCGCTCATCACCCCTGTCCGATCCTTGCCGGCGGCGCAGTAGAAGGCCAGCGGGTAGCTGTCCTCGGCGGCGAGCAGCTCGAGCACAGCCGCGATCGTCGCGGCACCGCTCTCGAGCATCGACATATATAGATCCGACATCAGTGCACTGGGGTCGCCCGGCTCTTTGGGGAAGTCGGGGAGCCGCCTGAACATCGGCAGGCTGCGGGCGGCCAGGGCCGGCAGCGGCGGCGCGCTGACGTCGCCGAACTCGGACGGGGTTCGCAGGTCGACGACCGTCCTCATCCCGAGCGCTTCGAAGCGCTCCAGCTCGTCCGGGTCGAGGTGGTGCAGGCTGGCGCCGCGGTACAGGCGCCCCCAGGCCAAGCGGGCGGCCCGCTCGGCCTCAAACCCGCCGAGGTCGCGAAAGTTGAAGCGAGCAGGGAGGTCGTGGGCGAGGGGACCGTCGAGACCGCTGGGCATCGCTCGATCCTACGCAGGGGCAGTCTCCGAACCGCAGCGTAGAGTTCCTGCGCGTCGAGTCCACCCCCACCTCGAGGACCTGAACATGCCGACGGAATACCAGCGCTACCGCGTCCTCTGGCCACTCGTCCCAGCGATGGCGATGGTGATGATCGACTTCACGATCGTCAGCATCTCGGCGACGACGATCCAGAGTGACCTGCACCTCTCCGAGACCGCCGTGCAGTGGCTGGTCACCGCCTACGCGCTCTCCACCGCCGCCTTCGTCGCCCTCGGGGGCAGGCTCGGGGACATCTTCGGGCACCGCCGGATCGTCGTCTCCGGCGTCATCCTCTTCGCCGCCGCCTCGCTGATGTGCGGGCTGGTCCCCGACAGCGCCGGCATCTCGGTCCCCTGGCTGATCGCCTTCCGCGTCCTGCAGGGAGTCGGCGCCGGGATGCTGATCCCCTCGGCGACGGTGCTGGTCCTCGACGCCTTCCCCGGCACCGAGCGCGGCAAAGGCCTGGCGATTTTCTTCATCGTCACCGGCCTATTCACCGCGATCGGCCCGATCGCCGGCTCCTACCTGACCGAGTTCTGGACCTGGCGGGCGATCTTCTGGATCAACGTCCCGGTCGCACTGCTGGCGCTGATCGAGTTCCGCTTCGCCAAGCTCAACGACGTCAAACGACCCTCGCGTCTGGACGTCCGCGGCGCCGTGCTGATCGTGATCGGGATGAGCCTGACCGTGCTCGGCATCCAGCAATCGACCGAATGGGGTTGGGACAGCCCCGCGACGATCGGCTCGATCATCGCGGGGATCGCCGTCCTCGCCGCCTTCGTCGCGGTCGAGCGCAAAACCGAGGACCCGTTGATCGACGTCAACGCGATGATCGCCAACCGGCCCTTCGCGGTCGACAACCTGCTCACCTTCCTCGCCTTCGGCCCCTGGCTGGCCGTCTTCTTCTTCGGCAGCATGTACTTCCAGGTGGCGGTCGGCCAGGAACCGACCCAGGCCGGCTTCTCGATCCTGACGATGTTCTATTCCTTCTTCGTCGCCGCGCGGATCGGCGGCGGCTGGATGGACAAGTACGGAGCCAAGAAACCGGTCTCGATCGGGTTCCTCCTCGGCACGATCGGGATGATCGTCTGGGCCGGCGAGCTCTCCGAACTCAGCCATCCGGAAACGCTGATCGGGATGCTCTTGACCGGGGCCGGCTTCGGCTTCGTCTTCTCGCCGCTCAACACCGACGCGCTCAACCGCCTGCCGGACGCAATGCGCGGCCAGGGCTCCGGCGTGATCCAGACCTTCCGCAACTTCGGTTCGGCGGTCGGGATGGCGATCATGGGGACCATCGTCGCCGGCGCCACCGACCTCAGCGGCGCCGCAGGACCGGGCAACTTCGCGGCCGCCATGGAGACCGCCTTCTACGTCGGGGCGGCCATGCTCGGCATCGGCTACATCGCCGCCCGCGTCCTCATGCCCTCGGGCAAACAGGAGGGGATCGAGTAAGGCAGCTAGCCCAGGGTGATCTTTACCTTGGCGCCTGGCGCGAGCACTTTTCTCGGCACCGGCGACTGTTGTTTGACCTTGTTCTCCCCTGTTCTTGTCCCCTGCCCGCCCCTCGATCGACGAGGGGAATTGGGACCGTTTTCTGCCAGCTCCAAACCGGTGGGCTCAGGGAAAGTTGCGGCAGCGCCCCTCTGCGGCGGATGCAGACGGAGCTCGCGAAGATCCCGCGAAATGACAACAAGTACGTCCCGGAGATGCTGTTGCATGTGCGGGAACGCAGGCGAACCGAACCATGCGCCCACCCACCTTCTCCCCCAGCCGATCCACCGTCCTCGCCCTGGAGAGCGTAAGGCTGACCATGGCGGGCGGCGGCGCGACCACGATCCGGGTGGCCCGCTTCGACCACGCCCAATTCGGGATCCGGGTCGTCGCGATCGAGCCCTGCTCCACGGTGCTGGACTGGTGCGCGGCGCACGGGGCCGAGCACGTGATCGTCGGCGGCTTCTACATGCGGCCGGGCGGTCCCCCGCTGGGCGACCTGCGGATCGGCGGCAGCTCCCTCCCCACCCAGGCATTCGATTCACCGTGGGGGGAGCTGCGGGCCTGCGTCCACGCCGACGACGGAGAAGTTGCCCTGGCGTGGCGACGTGACCTGCCCGCCGAGCCCCCGGGGGACCTGCTGCAAGCAGGACCGATGCTCGTCGCCGGCGGACGCTCGCTGATCCACCCGGGCGAGGACCTCGAGGGCTTCTCGGCCGGTTCGAGCCAGTTCGACTCCGACATCACCGAGGGCCGCTACCCGCGCGCCGCTCTCGGCATCACCGACACCGAACTGATCGCGGTCGTCAGCGAGGGCCGCGCCGACGACGAGGCCGGCCTCAGCATGGCCGAGCTGGCGGCGGCGATGCTCGGCCTCGGCGCCAGCTCCGCGATCAACCTCGATGGCGGCGGCTCGGCCTCGCTCGTGGTCGACGGGCTGCTCGTCAATACCCCTCGGGAGGAGCACGGCAGGGAGCTGGTCGGCGGCCGCGAGGTCGCCACCGCACTTCGGTTCTTCGCCCGCTGACCCCGAACGAGGCTGCGCACGACACCGAGTACTCTCGGTTGCATGCCCGTTATCGCGAACAAAGTGCTGATGGGTATCTACTTCTTTCCTCGCGGCGGTTCCGCCCACGTCTGCCGGGCAGTGGCGCGCGAGTTCGAGCGCAACGACTTCGAGGTGAGCGTCCTCTCCGGCTCCCGCTCGGACCTCGGCGACCTGGCGCTGGCGAGCAGCTTCTACTCCCGCCTGAATGTGCACGGCGTCGATTTCACTCCGGCGCTGCAGAGCCCCGATCCCCTGCGCTATTCCGGGCCGGCCGGAACGGCGCCGATGCACGGTTCCTACGAGGATCGCCCTGGCGCCGAGGATCCCGTCCTCGCCAGCATCGACGACGCCGCCTACGAGCTCCAGGTCGCCACCTGGGAACGAGAGCTGCACCTGGCCGGCGCCGCGGAGGCCGACCTCCTCTACCTGCACCACCTGACCCCTCTCAACGAGGCGGCCGCTCGCGCCTTCCCCGGCCTGCCGGTGCTCGGCCACATCCACGGGACCGAGCTGCTGATGCTCGAACGGATCGCCGCGGGCGCCCCGGCGGGGTGGGCCCACGCCGCCGCCTGGGCCGAGCGGATCTGCGGCTGGGCGGAGCGATGCGACCGGATCGTCGTCAGCAATCCCGACGGCCTCGCCCGCGGCGCCGCGGCCCTGGACCTCGACCCGGAGCGCTTCGTCTGCGCCCCCAACGGCTTCGACCAGAGCTTCGTCCCGCGGCGGACCGACCGCCGCGCCCACTGGCGGCAGCACCTGGTCGAGGACCCACGCGGATGGCGGCCCGGGTCGCCCCCGGGCAGCGTCGCTTATGAGGAGGGCGACCTGAAGGCCCTCGACGGCACCGTGCTGCTCTACGTCGGCCGCTTTACCGAGGTCAAGCGCCTGGCCCTGCTGATCGAAGCATTCGCGCTCGCCCGTCCGCGCTTCCGCGAAGCCGCCGCCCTGGTCCTGGTCGGCGGCCACCCCGGCGAGTGGGAGGGCGAGCACCCGATCGAGACGGTCGAGCGCCTCGGCTGTCCCGACGTCTTCCTAGCCGGCTGGCACTCGCATGACGACCTGCCCGACTTCCTGCGCTCCGCGGACCTGCTCGTCCACGCCTCCGTCCACGAGCAGTTCGGCCAAGTCCTGGTCGAGGCGATGGCCTGCGAACTGCCCGTGATCGCGGTCGACCGGGGCGGCCCGTCGGAGATCGTCGACGATCCCGACACCGGCTGGCTGATCCCGCCCGACGACACCGAGGCGCTTGTGGAGGCGATGGTCGCGGCGGTCAACGATCCCGCCGACCGCCGCCTCCGCGGCCAGCGCGCCCGCGGCGACGTCGTCGGCCGCTACGCCTGGCAGCAGATCGGCTCCGAGCTCACCGCGGTCGCCAGGGAGGTCGCGGCGGAGTCCCCCAGCGCCTCCGCGGGACTCGAGCTCGGCTCCTAGCGCGGCCGGCCTCGGGACTCAGCGCATGAAGGGCTCGCGCCGCCCAGCCGTCCGCGTGGGAAGGCGGAAAACTGCGGTTTCGCCAGCCATGTAAAGCGTGCTCCAATCGGCCCCGCCCCAGTGGAAGTTGAGGACAGGCTGGGGCGTGCGCACGATGCCGAGGTGGCCGCCCTCGCCGTCGAAGACCCAGAGGCCGCGCGGGCCGGTGACCCAGACGTTGCCCTGCTCATCGCACTTCATGCCGTCCAGCCACCCGACCGCACCGGGACCCAGGGCGATGCCCTCCGCGAAGATCCCCTGGCCGGTGACGCTGCCGTCGGCGCCGAGCTCGAAGACCCGGATCTGCGCGCGGTAGGTGTCGTTGACGTACAGGCGCGATTCGTCCGGCGAGAAGCAGAGGCCGTTGGGAAGCTCGAAGTCGTCGGCGATCAGGTCGAGCGCCCCGTCGTCGCGCAGCCGGAAGACCCCCTGGAAATCGAGCTCGGGCGAGCGCTCGACGCCCATCGCGGCCGTGCGACCGCCGGGCGGGTCGGTGAACCAGATCGACCCGTCGGCCCTCACCACCACATCGTTCGGGCTGTTCAGCTCCAGCTCGCCATAGTGCGACGCCAGCACTTCGCGACCGGCGCCGGTGCCGGCTGCGTCCATGCGCACGATCGAGTTCGTCACGTGCTCGCAGACCAGTAGGCGCCCACTTGCGTCCAAAGTCATACCGACGCCTTTCGCGCAGGGGTGCGCAACCTCCCGGACTCCGTCCTCGTCCCAGCGCTGGCGTCGATCGGCGCGGATCTCGGAGAAGAGGAGGTAGCCGGGATCCGGCACCCAGACCGGGCCCTCGGTCGAAGCGAACCCGGTCCCGAGGATCTCGAACTCGGCCTCGGGGTCGACGAGCTCGGCCATCCGCCGATCGCGGGCCACCGAACCCCTAGACCGCGATAGCGCTCGGCAGACTGCCACCGAATTTGTCGGCGTTCGTGGCCTGGTCGGCTTTGGTCGCCAGATCGGCTTTGGTGGCGACGGTCGCCCGATCCGCGGTGGCCGCACTCGTGGCCCGATCGGCGCTGAGCGCCGCCGGCACGATCCCGAGCGTCCTGCTGTCCACCTTGGCGCCGGTGATCGTCCCGTCCTTGATTTTGACGCCAGTCACCGCGCCCGCCTTCAGCTGCCTGGTTCCGACGCTCTTGGCCGGCAGCTGGGTCGCCGCGTAGGCGCCGCCGCCGAGCAGGACGAACAGGCAGAGCGTCGAGATCACGTTGGCGTAACTGAGATGACGAACGATCGAGCGCACGACGGGGGTTTCGACGCCAGGGACGCATACCCCTCTACGCGCGAGCTCGCCTTATCGATCCCCGCGCTCGAGCATCAGATCGAAGCTTCCCCAAGCATCTGGGAGTACGTGCGCCTGGCCTGGCTGGCCGCATCGGTCGCCACCTTGAGCCGCGCCTGCGCGCGAGTCAGAGATTCGTCCGCGACGCCCCCCACTCGTCGCCAAGAAAGCCTCGAGATGCTCGCGGTCTCGTGATCCGCCTCAACGACGTATTCGGTCCGACCTTCCGGTGAGAAGGTCAACGTCAAGCTGGGCTAGCCGGGTCTCCCGCGGCGACCACACCTTGACGCGGTAGAAGTCGTAGCGGACATCCCCGATGCCCTCGAGCCGAATGTTCACCACGGCCGGCAGCTGGGCGAACACCCCACCCGCGTCGAGGCCGGGCCCGGGCGAGACGACCAGATCGTCATCGGCCGTGCCGGGAACGAGTCGGTATTTCACCTCGCCGTCGTTCAGGTACGCGTAGACCAAACGGGGGCGCCACAACAACGAGCGCAGCTTGCCGAGGCCGCTCGGCTCGACTCCCTGGATTCGAAGGATGACCAGCTCTCCTCGCTTGGCCTGCGGCACCGCGACCACGGTGCCCGGCCCTCCGACCACCTCGTTGATGAACCTCGGCTCCCCGCACCGATCCCCGGTCCGGCGAAGCACCTGCCACTGCGCCGTCGCTCGCTGGGGAGTGAAGTTGCAGAACACCGCGAGGTTCTGGTCGGGCGGATCCCAGGCCGGGTGCCGTTCTTCGAAACTGCGGACGACGGAGCGCAGGATCAGTTCGGGGCCTCGCGGATCTTCGACCACGGAGGCATTGAGATCGTCCAGCCTCGAGGTGTACGCGGTGTAGTTCTGGAACACGGGCAGGGGCGACCAGTTCAGCGGGTATGCCCAGGCGACGGCGACCTCCCAGGGGTCGACGTCCACGCGCCGGCCGTCGAGCAGCCGGAGCGTGCGGGGGTCGAGGTCATACGTTTCCTTCATCGCCTCCCTGGCGTCGGCGGTGATCTGGTTTCGTTCCGCCGGGCTGAAGAGGGTTCCGACCTGTTCGCCAAGGGCGGTCACGTTCTCGATCACGTCGAGCCGAGCCGGGTTCGGATAGGAGTGGAGGGCGACGAATCCGATCGCCGCCAAGCCGCAGAGTTGAAGCGCGACCCGTCGCCGCGACCAGGGAAGCACGAGCCAAAAGCCGAGCAGGGTGGACATCGCGATCGCCATGTGGTTGGGCTCGAAGCGAACGACCCCGTACTTGTAGACCACGAACGAGGCGAGTCCGACCAGGCCGACCGCACACCAGCGGGCGCGACTGTCGCGATAGGAACCCCCGAACGCCGCCCCCAAGGTGACAAGGATCCCCCCCAGCACCGCCGCCACGGCCTCCCAGCCGGCGGCCATGTTGATGCGCATCGCTTCGTTGTAGCCGGACGCCACCTGCTCGCCGTTGACGAAGTAGTCCGGGAGATCGGGCAGCGCCTGGCCCATGACCAGCCAGAGCAGAATCAGCTCGGCGAAGAAGAGGCCGACGAACGCGAGCCACTGGCGCTTGGTCGCGCGAGCTCCGGCGAGCGCGATCACGAATGCCAGGAAGATCGGCGGGCCGACGGACAACTTCACCAGGCACTCGACAGCGGCCAGCGTGGCTCCACCGAAGATGACGAGGTTCACGGCGAAGCGTGACCGGTCGCCGTGCAACGCCATCAAAGCCCAGGCGACGGCGAGGACGAGCGGGAGTTGCTCGACGGTGGGGAAGGTCGCAAGGAACGCAAACGCGATCGCGGCCCCGCCCAGCTTGCCCAGGCTGCGACGGAGGACCCACACCAGGGTTGCCGCGAAGATCAGGTAGATCGCCGACCCGTAGAGGAATGAGACCACCGCGAGGCCGCTGTACCAGAGTGCCGGGAAGGCGAGGAAGCCGAGCGGCCCGTATGAGAAGACGATGTCGGTACCGAAATCGCGACCGTCGTGCGCGGCCATGTAGAGGCCGCCGATCCAGCTCCCGTCCACCCCGGTGGTCGGTCCGGTGAAGAAGAGCTGCCAAGTGAAGATCCCGACCGCCAGGCCGACCGCCCAGGGCGGAATCGGGTGGCGTCCTAAGAAATGCCGCGCCCGGTCCAAAACCTGTTCGATCGCCGCCGCGTAACGTGAGGCTCGCCCCTGCAAGGTCACGCACACTAGTACGAGATCGCCATCGCGCTCTACGCCTATACCCACGTGGCGCCCGAGGGCGGCTGCGACCTCGAGCCGTACCCGGCAGTGCGCACATGGCTCAAGCGAGTCGCGGCCGTCGATCTAAGCGGACTACTGGTCCGTTTAAGTCCCGAAAACGTAGCAACTCAGCGAAAAGGATTTCCGTGTCTGACCTCAGGATCGCCATCATCCTCGGCAGCACGCGCCCCGGGCGCAAAGGCAAAGACGTCGCGGACTGGGTCGCGGCAAAGGCCGAAGAGCGAACGACGGCGCACTACGACCTGGTCGACCTCGTCGACAACCCGCTCCCCCACAAACGCGGAAAGCCGCTAACAAGCGGCCTTCCTGAGATAGCGGGGGCAGGATTCGAACCTGCGACCTTCGGGTTATGAGCAACAGCACGCATGGTCTGCTCAGGTCTATTCGGCTTTCTAGAGCCGTTTAGCGTCACCTACATTCGCTGCGTTTCATTCAGAATGAGACGACGAATAAGACGACGGGTATGGCTTATGGCAGAAGCCAGAACCTCTAGGCGCGCGAACCGCGCCCGGCGAGCCAGGCGCGGGCAGCGGCAAGGTGGCTGCCGCCGGGAGACTCGGGAGACTCGCCGCGAACGATGCGCTCTTGACCGTCAGGGAAGACGACAACTGCCGGCTGTCCCTCCCTCAATGCGCGCAGCAACGTCTTCTGCGTGTATGGCGCGTCGGAAGGGACGAAGATCGCGCCTCGGGGATAGCCGGTGGCTCGTCCCTCAAGGGCATCGCGAAAGCGCTCGAAGGCCAGGCCCGAAGCCTCGCTTGAATGAGTGCTGTCTACCCGCGTCGCCATCCGTCGATCATCTCCGTATAGCCGCTCATAATCAGGTCCAAGGCCATGTTAAACCCCTCTGACGGCGTGGCTCCTGGGAGCTTCTCTGCCGGCTGCTTCTCGCCGTCGAGGCTGTATCGGTGCATCTCGGGCTCTCCGTGAGCGTTGTCGTAGACCCGGACCGTCCGCAGCTCGCCGTTCTCTTCGGCGACCAGCGTGACCGCGTAGCGAGTCGCCTCTCCGTGCTCGGTGTCGAGCCGCGCATAGACGATTGCCGAATCAGAGAGCACAAGCTCGAACTCCGTTCTTGGGCTCACTGGCCGTACCCCTCCCCCACGCGGCCAGGCTAGCGCCGGAAGGCCCGCTCCAGAAGGTCGGCCTCATGGGGGCTCGGCGCATAGTCCGCATAGACGAGCGTGGCAAGGGCGGGACTCCTGGGGCGGCCGATTTGCCCCAACAAAAAGCCCCGCGTTAGCGGGGCTTTTTCCTATAGCGGGGGCAGGATTCGAACCTGCGACCTTCGGGTTATGAGACATGGCACGCATGATTGGCCAGGGTCTATTTGGCTTTCCAAAGCCATCCGAGGTGACCTAGGTTTGCTGTGTTTCGCTCAGAATGAGACGACGAATAAGACGACGGCAAAGATCAAGACGACACCGCGTAGCTAACCGTCTCTCGGACTTCCATCCCAAGAGCGTCGGCAATCTCTTGGAGACGCTCCACCCCCACCCCGGGATAGAGGTTGGCCTCCCAGCGCTGAATCTGCTGCTCCTTGACCCCCAGTCGCTCGCCCAACGCCTTCTGAGTGAGACCGGCTGCGATCCGAGCCTCGATCAGGGCAGCCGGAAGGTCACGCAAGCCTTCAAGCTCTCGCTTGCTGATCCGGCCATCGCGCAAATCCTCGTAGCGCTTGAGTTCCTCTCGGAGCGTCTCGGCCTGACTCAGCAGGGCATCGACCATCGCCTTGCCGATCCGGGGATCGATGTCCTCAGACGGCCCATGCTGCTGCTGTTCCTCAGCCGCTTGTTCGAAGCGCTGAAGCTCGGTTCGGGTGATGGCGTACTGGCGCTCGTTGGCAATCACGTTAGGCCCTCCAAATCGATCTGGATGATTCCCTTCGGCTCCCCATCTCGGTCGCGCTGGAAGAAATCAAGAAATCGCGCTCTGCTCTTCGGGTCAGCCACGAAGGACGCCGGGAATAACTCACCACCGAATCGTTCCTTCTGGGCCATGCGCGGGGCGGCGAGGTCGAGGAAGATCGGATCGAGCAAGCTCGCGTCAACGCCCACCGCCTCCCAACATGCGTCGAAGTCGCCAGGGTCCTCTTTCGCCGTGACGAAGCTGCCATCGATATAGACGGTGCGGCAACCAGCCTCTCGCAAAGCGACCAGAGCCTCTCGAAGGCCCCTGAACAATTTGACTCGACGGCGGTCATTGAATCTCGTTTCCAGTTCATCCCAATCAGCCTCGTGGATTCCCGGCGGCAAGTTTCCGCTGTTGTCAAATGAAGGAATCATTCGCCCAACTCATTTGTTGTGTAGATGCTATCAAACGTCCTGCCGCCCTCCCCGCCCTGGAAGGCCCGCTCCAGAAGGTCTGCCTCATGGGGATTCGGGGCATAGTCGGCGTAGACGAGCGTGGTCTTGTAGTCCCGATGGCCCAGCCACTCTTGGAGCGTGCGAAGCGGAACGCCGGCAGAGGCGCAGTGAGTGCCGAAGGTGTGCCGGAGGTCATGGAAGCGGAGCTTGCGGAGCTGCGCTCGCTCCAGAGCTTCTTTGAAGCGCTTGCGTAGTTTCGAGGCATCCAGCGGGTGGCCGGTATAGGGGTGCGGGAAAACTACCGAGTAGCGTCAAGTTGCAGGACACCGAAGCCACATAACCCGGTCTCCGTGGAACTCGGGATGGGCCAGTTTTGGAACAAAGGCGGGAGGGCGCTCGCTATTGAGCGGGCCGACTTCGTGTTCTCCACCAACGAGCAGGTACTCAGGGGGGCGGTGGTCGAATTGAGGCAGCTCCGAGCGAAGATTGTCCTCGGCGCGCCGATTGAGCTTCCGGTTGATAGTCCGACTCAGAAGGTCTACACGCCCTTGGGGCCAATGCTCGCAGCGGGGATCGATCCGTTCAGCATGATCCGCGCAGTTCTCACTACGACCGGCGGCAAGGAATGGCTCAGCCCGGCTCTTCCGCTAATCCAGTCCGTTCCTCCAAACGTCACGCCCGAACAATTAAGCGCAGGACTGGAAGGACTTAAGAGTCACGCAGAAGTTCCGCCAAGAGTCGGGGGTGAGATCGCTCTATCCCTCGAAGAGCCCTTCCTGCCCGACCCGTCCTCGTAAGCGCCGACTTGCCGTTGGAACGAACTAGCCGGCTGCGTGCGCTGGCTCCCGCACGGTGCGGCGCTCGATTCGCACGCCCGAGGCGGGCTCGAAGAGCCCGTAGAGAACCTCGGGATCGAGATCCACTTCCTCGGGCCACTCGACAGTCTGAGTTTCAGGATTGACGCGGACTTTCTCAAAGACCTCGCGATGCTCGCGAATCGGAGCGAACACGCCTCCACGGGCCATTAGCTCGCTCAGATCGATCTCCTTAATGGCTCCATCTGAGAAGGTCGCTCGAATCCGAAGGCCCTCTAGAGGCTCTACGTCGGTGACGTTGATGATCTCGGTCATTTCAGTGGCTCAATTTGGGTAGGCACTTCGTGGTTGACGACGCGCTCGAAATTGGCTTCAAGCTCATCGCGATGTTCGGCTACCCATTCTCGCACGAGCCGGAGCGCTCGTGGAGACAATGAACCTCTCATAACGACTCCCGTTGCGATCTCGATCTTGGCGGTTTCGCCGCCGTGCCGAGCATGGAAATGGGGCGGTGGATGGTCCCCGTAGTACATCTCAATCGCGATTCCGAAGAAGCTGCTTATGCGGGGCATCGAGCCGATCCTTTCATCTGAGCCTTGAGACGGTATCCGGGATCGGATGGTCCCTCTTGGCAACTTCTGGCGAGCATGTCGGTCATCGCAAAGCCAGAGGCCGACACGCGCAAACTAGGACGACTGGCCGACCCAGCCGATCCGTCCCGTATCTCGCTGTAGAAGATGACCAACTGCGGGCGCCTGGCGGCGCCCTTCTCGTCTCACCGGGGCAGGTGTTGACCGGCCACTGGCTGATCTGAGTCGCTTTGCGGCTCGTCGCTGTAGAACACGCCGGGCCATATTCAGGAGAAGGCTCCTGAATATGGCGAGACGAGACCTATGCGCACGAGCCATGCGGCCCTACCCCGCCGACAGGGGAAGTTCGAGCGGACGATGCTTTCGACCACGTTGTCCGTCGCTTGGGGCCGCGTTTGGCACACATGCCGAGTCTTGCTTTTCCTCAGCCTTAAATAGGTCCTCCTCTTCCCCTATGGTCAAGCAGCGTCGAGTAGCCGATTCGTCCAGCGGCAAATCCAGCCGTCGCGATCCCCTCGCCTCCAACCATCCTCGCTCCAACGCCCGCCTGCCCATCTCGCCGGGGAGCCTTAACTGCTTCCCTCTCTGATTCCTCCGGCCCGACCTTCACACCCTCAACTTGTTTCCTCATCAACCCCGTCCCGACCTTCGCCGCCGATCCCTGCTCCGCCTCGCCGTCCGCAGCCCCTTCGTTTCTCTCACCCCCACCCGCGTAGTGCATCTGACCCCGGGCGCTCACATCGTGTGGGTGCGGGGTCAGATGCACGGAGCCTCGCCAATCCGTCCCGGGAAGCGGAGGGGCTGCGGACGGCTCGTCCTCGGTTTCGTTCGTAGCGCCCAGAGCCAAAAATAAGACGCTATTGAGACGACGGGTCCGAGCCCAACTGGCCCCGGGATCGGGTAGGGGCCGGGCTTACCCCGGCCCCTCCCACACCACCGGACGTGCGGGTCCGCATCCGGCGGTTCGCGTCGCATCCCGGAGACGACCGTAAGGATCGGTGAATCCGAGCAGTCCCTGCTCACGCCAATAGGCATTCGGGAGGCCACGGGTTAGAACCGCTGACCCCGCGATTCGCCAGTACCCCCGGCGGCTGTTGGCCCATTCGTAGGCCTTGCCGTAGGGGATGCCGGCCGCCATCAGGTTGCGATGCTTGGTGCGGATCTTCTTCCACTCCTTCCATCGCACCTGCCGCAGCCGGCGGCGCAACCACTCATCGAGCTCCTCGAATACCGAGGGTGTGTCGGCCAACGCGAAGTAGGCCGTCCAGCCACGTCTGAAGCGGTTGATCGAAGTGATCCTCCGCTCCATCGAGATGCCCCATCTGCGTGAGGTGAGGCGGCGCAGGCGATCCTTGGCCCGCTTGCGAGCCTTGGGATCGATCCTGACCTTGATCTCACCTCCTCGCTTGAAGAAGCCGAACCCCAGAAGGGTCCGTCTCGTCGCGCGGTCAACAGCGGACTTGCCTCGGTTGACCCGCAGCTTCAGGCGTTGCTCGATGAACTCACTGGTGCTCGCCATCACGCGCTGCGCCGCCCGCTTTGAGCCGACGTAGATCGTGATGTCGTCCGCGTAGCGGACGAAGCGGTGCCCTCGCCTCTCCAGCATCCGGTCGAGGTCGTCGAGGTAGACGTTGGAGAGCAGCGGGCTGAGCGGGGAGCCCTGTGGGGTCCCCTCCTCGCTCGGCTGCTTCACGCCGTCTGCCATGACTCCCGCTTCCAGGTAGCTGCGGATCAGCTTGAGCACCTTCTTGTCGCTCACCCGCCTCGCGACCCTTGCCATCAGCGCGTCGTGCTGGACCCGATCGAAGAAGCGATCGAGGTCCAGGTCGACGGCCCACTCGTGCCCTTCGGCGATGTCGCGCTGAGCGCGCTTCACCGCCTGGTGGGCTGAGCGCCCGGGGCGAAAGCCGAAGCTCCGCTCCGAGAGGCCGGGGTCGAAGACGGGCGTGAGCACCTGCGATAGGGCCTGCTGGATCAATCGATCCAGGGCCGTCGGCACCCCCAGTTCCCGCTCCCCGCCGGAGGGCTTTGGGATCGTGACCCTCCTCACGGGTTGGGGACGGTAGGTGCCCGCGTCGAGCGCAGCCCGGACCTCAGGCCAATGGTCTGAAAGCCAGGAGCGAAGCTCCGTGGTCTTCATCCCATCGACGCCGGGGGCACCGGCATTTTGCTCGACCCGTCTGAGCGCCGCCGCCAGGTTCTCGCGGGAGAGGAACTTCTCCCAGAGAGCCCCGGAGGCGGCGGGGTGAGGCTCTGCCTCGCCCGGCGCCGGGAAGCCGCTTCGCTCTTCGCGGGGAGCTTCGGGCTTCACCCTAGGCATCCATTGCGCGAAGGCCCCGCCGGGGCGGGGTTGGCTGCTGTGGCTTCCGCGAGCACGGGCGCGCTTTGCCTCGGCTTCGCGTTCGGCCCTTCACGGCGCACGACCTCGCCGCTACTACGGCCTCTGCTGACTCCTGCCGGGTGACCGGCCGCCTCGCGGCGACCGGGGTCGGGCGACTGCTTCGTCGAGGCCGACACTCCGACAGGTCTCCCCGGATAAGGACAGCAACCTTCCTCGCGCACCCGCCGCATCTACGGGACGACCTTTTGATGATCACGGGCTTTGACGTGTTTGGCCGCCTCGCCCAGATCGTCTCGCCTTCTATGCGGTTCGTGTTCCTCGGGTCGCGATTTCGCCTCCACCTTCCTTCCCACCCCGCCTCGCGGCGACGCAGTTGGCTTCGGCTTGTGGTTTCGATCATCTGATCCACAGGGGACTTGCACCCCCGAGCTGCTGCCCATGCCGGGCGTACCAAAAGAAAAGCCCCGCGTTAGCGGGGCTTTTTCCTATAGCGGGGGCAGGATTCGAACCTGCGACCTTCGGGTTATGAGCTCGCCCGGGCTGCTGGGCCTGTCCTGTCTCGTGCCTGCAGAGGGGGTGTCACAAGCGCAAACGTCCCAAGCATCGCCGGAGCGGCTGCCTGCTCTGCAAGCCTCAAAAGTTGACCGCCAACGGCAAGGCGCAGCGTCGCAGAGACCGCCGCTCGTGGGTTCGGGCCGAGCGGATCGCCTCGCAAGACGCGTAGCGTTCAACGGCTCAGCAACGTCCTTTCAGACCGATTGCTAAGGCAGAATCCCCCAAGGGATCCGGCGCTTTGAAGCGACCTTCTTCTCCCCTTGCCTGCCCCTTAGGTCAGAATTTCACGCCCGGTTCTTCTCGAGGCGCGGCGGACTTGTTCGGAGGAGAGCCTCCTGGCGGCCCGGCGTGTTCGGGTGCAGGAGAGCCTTCTGGCGGCCCGGCCGACGCGGGTGGACCGGTCGCGTGAGGCGGGTTGGCAACGGACGGCGGTCCGCTTCCTGAACTGGTAGGCGGTGGAGAGGGGGCGCTGGCGGGTGGCTCAGCGGGGGGAGTCTGCTTTTGGTGGGGCGCCGCGCTGCTCGGCGATGGCACCGGGGTCGCGACAGCTGGTTCCAGAACGATTTCGGCCTCGGAGTTGTCTGGTTCAAGGTCCGGTTTAGGCGCGGGCTGCCCAGCATCGGACGCCCTGGGCGTGGCGGAGGCCGGGTTGGCGAATGCTTCGGTTTGAGGCCGGCCGTGCGAGCGTGCCGATTTTGACTTGGGAGCTTCGACACCCTGGGGCCGCTGCTCAGTCGTCCTCTCGTCCCCTCGGCGGCTCTCCAGCGGGCTCAACTCGGAAGCACCCGCGACGAGCAGCGCGAGCCATGCGACCGCAACGACGCCGCCGAGCGCCAGCGTGCGCAGCGGCGTCGCCCGTGGCAGTACGTCGGGCACCCCTGGGAACTCCGCAGTCCGCAGCCGTACGGCAATGTCCGCGAATTTTGCCGTCGCCAAGACCCCGACGAGGAGAGCGGAGGTGATGCCGATCAGCGTCAGTGGGATAACCGTCGCTGAGACTGCGGGCGGGGGGTTTCCAAGCCCGGCCGCCCCGATCCCTACGTAGGCAAGGCGCAGGGAGAGGTCGATGGCGGCGACCATGACCGTGGCTTGCGCGAACTGGCGACCGATCATCGCCCAGTCTCCGGGACGGCTCCGGCCCCTGAAGGTCCGCCAGAGCTGGCGAAAGGGGGCCAGGAGTGCGGAGAAGATGAAGAACAAACCGCCGAGACCAAGGCCGGGCAGACCCGCCGACACGTCAGTGGCCCTTCTCGTAGACGAGCAGGGAACGGCCCGCGATGAGCTCGTCCCAAAGTGCTCTGAGCATGAAGGCGCCGTTGACGATGCGCAGCACGAAGAAGCTCGGCAGCGAAGCCAAGGCACGTCGAACCTCCCCTCGTTCGGCCGCCTGCCAGAGAACCGGCACCATCACCACCGGTGCGTCGATCAGGTAGGCCAGGAGGATCAGCGGATCGATGGCGATGGCCAAGATGGGAATGAGGACCAGGTAGGCAAGGGAAGCCAGGACCGCATCCCAAAAGGCAACAGCGACGATGGACCGCAGGTAGCCGAGCCTGAGCAGCGAGCGCTTGTGCAGGCGGACGTTTTGGATGAACCCGTGCGACCAGCGCCGCAGCTGCGTGCTCATAAAACCGAAGTTGTGAGGCTCGATCGGATAGGAGAGCGCCGCGGGAAGGAATCGGACCTTCTTCCCCGCCTCGTAGATCGTCCAGGTCAGGTCCATGTCCTCGGCCATCGTCCTGGTCGACCAACCACCCAGGGCGCGTAGCTCCTCGGTCCGGTAGATCGAGAAACAGCCCGAGGAGATCAGCGGCCTGCCGTATTGGTCCTGGACGCGCTTGAAGAAGCTGAAAGCCAGCAGGTACTCGACGTAGCGTCCGCGCTCCCAGAGGGTCCGAACATAACGGGGTAAGACGGAGCCGCAGGCGGCGGTCACTTTCGGGTCGGCGAAGGCGGGCATGAGTAGCTCGATTGCGTCGGGGGCGAGCGTCGTATCTGCATCAAGCGCCATCACCATCTCGGTGCTCACGCTCTCCAGAGCGAAGCTCTGTGCGCCGGCCTTCGAACCGGTGTTCTGCGGGGGGCGAAGGACCCGGACGCCGAGCGCTGAAGCGATCTCCGCAGTCGCGTCCGTCGAGCAGTCATCGATAGCGATGATCTCGGCGGGGACGACGGTCTGCTGTTGCAAGGAGCGGATCGAATCGGCAATCGAATCTGCCTCGTTGTAGGCAGGGATCATCACCGTCAAGTCGATTGTCTCGTTAGGCTTCATAGATAGCTGTGCAAATGCCGTCAGGGGTACAACGCCGTAAGCCGAACAAAGTCAGGGTCATCATGGCCATGGAGGTCTGGCCTCGGTGCGACGGCACCAGCATCAAAATCTGTCGACATCTGTTCGATGCTGTGAGTGTCATGCACGCGCTCTCCCGCCTCCAGAGCTTGCTCGTCCGGTGTGGCGGCGCGACTGCGCCGGGGGTCTTCTCGCTTGGTCTCAATCAGTCGCTCGCGGTAACCCGCACCTGATCAGTGCGGGTCCGGAACGGGCTTGTGTGCGTAGCACGGATGGCGACGCGGACCTCGCCGGCCCCGGAGACGTACGGCGCCGGCGCACTCGTCGCGGTCCAGGTGAGGGTGCCGTCTCGCAATAGGCCGGCCCGGGGGGCGGCGATAGTCTCGAAGCGGTGCCGCGACCAGTTGTAGATCTGGAGTCCCAGCATGGCCCCCGCAGCACTGACGTTGGCGTCCACACTGATCGACAGGTCACTACGACCTCGGCGAGGGACATCCGCTGCTCGGACGCCGGATGCCCGATCTGGACCTCGTAACCGCCGACGGCCCGCTCCGAGTCTTCGAGCTGCTGCACGACGCCAAGCCGGTGCTGCTCAACCTCGGTGAGCCCGGCGGCTTCGACATCACTCCATGGGCTGACCGGGTCCAGCTGATAGACACGAGCTACAAGGGGGAGTGGGACCTCCCGGTACTCGGCGCGGTCACCGCTCCCACTGCCGTGCTGGTCCGGCCCGACGGATACGTTGCCTGGGTCGGAGGCCGAACCCAACTCGGACTCCCGGAAGCGCTGACCACCTGGTTCGGACCGCCTGCCGCGGCGTAGCGCACCGGCCTCCAAGACGAGGCCGCGGCCCAAATCGAACCCGGCGCCTTCCTTGCGCCAGTAGACCGGCAATCGGCACGAACGCGTCTTGTTCGTCCACACCCTGCCCGCCACGATCGTGGCCATGGCGACAAAGCAACCGAAGCGGAGAAAACCAAGACGGAAAGAGCCTCACGACGGCAGCATCGTCAACTACGAGCAGCCGGTCTGGGAGCCGCTGCTGGGACTGGCCCGAATCTACGTCGACGAGTTCATGTGGATGGGCGAGATCGAGCTCGACAACGGCACCCCCCTGCAGGCCTACAAGCACTACTGGACGCGGCGCTACTTGCACCTCGACGGAGAGGGGAATGCCTGGTTCTACCGGGAGGACGGGCGCTACGAGCAGCTGGTCGACGACATCGTCCACCACTTCAACCTGGTTGTCCGGTGGCACTATCCCGGTCAGCATCAGGAGGAGTGCGAAGAGAGGCTCGCCCTCCACGAAGAACGTATATCCGAAGAAACGCGTTCGGGCGAACTGGCCAGCTGACGATCGCCACCCGGCAAAACCCGACTAGCCAAAGCCTCCCGCAATCGAGACGCCCGGAAGCTCGGTGAAGCCGCGTTGGACGGCCAATCGGGAGTGAAGTCAGTGATTTAGGTGTTATTATCGCCTATATGTCTGACGTAGATCACGATGGGCTCTATAGACAGGCGGAGGCCCAAGCCGGATACTTCACCGCGCAGCAGGCGGTGAACGCCGGCATGGACCGCAGCACGCTGCGCCACCACGCCCGGCCCGGAGGCCGCTACGAGCGCGCCCGCCGAGGGCTCTACCGGCTGCGGCATTTCCCCTCCAGCCCCCACGAGCACGTAATGGCGGCCTGGCTTCCGCTGCGCGATGCCGGAGCGGTGGTATCGCACGAGAGCGCCCTTGATCTGCACGAACTCTCCGACGTGATCCCCGACGCGGTCCATCTCTCCCTGCCGCGCTCGGAGCGGGGACAGCGTCGCCGAGCCGGCGTTCGGCTGCACACGCTGAACCGGCCGCCGGGGAAAGCTGAGGTCCGCGAGATCGCCGGCCTGCCGGTGACGAGCCCGGAGCGCACCATCGTTGACTCGTTTGAAGCGGGTGCGCAACCTGAGCAGATCGAGATGGCGGTCCACCAGGCCCTGGAGCGAGGGCTGACGACGCCGCGCCGGCTGCGAGCGGCGGCATCGACCCGAGCGGCGCGGGTCCGTAAGTTCATCGGGGGCCGCCTGGAGGAAGTGCCAGCGTGAGATACGAAGACGCAACCTGAAGGGTGGCTTCGCCCTTGACCTGCGGCTGACCGCGCGGGCAAGGAGCACCAAAGACATCGACATCGAGTGGCGTGCCGGCGAGGAGGAGCTGCTCGATGCGCTGCTGGACGCGGCGAGCCACGATGCCGGTGACTTCTTCGCCTTCGCGATCGAGCGGGCCGGCGTGCCCGAGGATCGCCTCGGCGGCAGTCACCGGTTCCGGGTCTCAGCGTCCCTGGCGGGACGCGCCTTCGAGACGTTCCTGCTCGACGTCGGCTTCCGGGCCGACGACGCACTGGAGACCGAGACCCTGCGCACCGAGGATCTTCTCGGCTTCGCCGGGATCGAACCCATCGAAGTCGACGCCGTCCCGTTGGAGCTGCAGGTCGCGGAAAAGCTCCACGCCTACACCCGCACCTACGAGGGCGGGCGCACCAGCACCCGCCCCAAGGATCTGGTCGACCTCGCGCTGATCTCCGAGCTCTCGCACCTCGACGCCGCCACCTTGCGCCGAGAGATCGAGACGATCTTCGCGCTGCGTGACACTCACTCAGCGCCCAAAGCCCTGCCATCCCCTCCCGCCGAATGGGCGGCGCCGTTCCGCCGACTCGCCAAAGAGGTTGGCGTGCCGGACGAACTCGCGGCGGGCCATCGTGACGCCGCGGCCCTGCTCGACCCGATCTTGGACGGCAAGGTCACCAACGGGAGATGGGACCCGACCCAGCGACGCTGGGTCGCCGACAAGTCGAGTATTGAAAGGAGCACCTGATGCGACGCTTCGCTTGGTACGGACGCCTCTCGACCAAGGACAAGCAGGACCCGACGCTCTCCTTCCCCTCCCAGCGCAGCGAGTGCGCCGAGAAGGCCAAGGAGCCAGACGCTCGGCGCTTCGACGCGATGATCGTCTACTCGACCTCGCGCCTCAGCCGCGATCTCTTCCACGCCCTCGCCTACGAGCGGGAGCTGGGCCGAGCGGGCGTCGAGATCTTTTACGCCGGCGCGACGGCGCCAAGCGGGAGCGTGCCGGCCGACAGCTCGGCGAGGTCGAGCAGCGGATCAAGCGTCAGCTCGCTGCGATCGAGGCCGGCGTCGATCCTGTCGTCGTCGGCGAGCGAATCCGCGCCCTGAAATCCGAGCGCCAGGAGATCGAGGTGGCGATCGCCCAACTCGACCAAGCGCAGCGAAGCGGTGACGGTTTCGACCCCGGCGAAGCCGCCGCGATCATCGACTCGCTGCCCGACATCTCGAAGGCTCTGGCGGAAGCCGATCCCGAGCTGCGCCGGGCTGTGTTCGAGGCGTTCCGCCTGCGTGTCGAGATCGACCGCAACAGCGGCCTAATACGACTGAAGGCGCTCGTATCGAGCGCCTTCAGTCGAGTAAAGGACCTGAGCGAGCTTGGCTCTACTAAGGGCATAGCGGGGGCAGGATTCGAACCTGCGACCTTCGGGTTATGAGCTTGTCCAAGGTCCTGGTTCTGACCCGCTTCGTGCCTGTGGAGAGGGGTTGAGTTGCCCTGGGTTTAGCTGACTTTTGCTCAACTTAGTACCCGCTTAGTACCCGCCGGCTGGCCCGGCAGCGGGCCTCAGAGATGCGCCGTCGCAGCTTCGGACGTCCGAGCATCATGGAAGGCGATGACGACGATCCGATCCTCGGCCTCTAGGTACATGTAGACGACGATCAGCCAACCCCATGGGCCGATTAGGGCGCGACAGTCTCGCCAGACACCGGAGAGTTGTTTGCCGGCGCGCGGGAACTCCTCCAGGGCAAGAAGGGAGCGCGAGACTCGGTCCCGCGTATCGCCGGGGAGACGTCGCGCCTCGATCAGCTCTCGAAGCTCATCACGCGCGAGGCGCGTGACCTCAACGGTCGCCATCGGCTACAGCTCGGAGAGCGGAACCGTTTCGCCGCGCCGAGCCTGCTCAATCGACTCCTGCGCCCGCTCCCAGGCGCCAGGAATCCCATCGAGAATTCCAGTGATCCGAGAGGCGTCCGGATCGGCCTCATCAAGAGCGCTGGAGAGCAGCGAGCGTGCCAAGGTCCCCTCCTGGACGTGCGTGCGCTCGGCCAGGCTGGCAAGCTTCTGCGCATAATCCGGCTCGAGCGTGACGTTGATGCGGCGGTTGCGTTCGGCGATGGCCCAAGGGTACACGCATGGGCACACGACGTACCAGTCGGCAGATCCCGCTAGCCTTGGGCCAATGGCAGATCACAAGCGCAAACGGCCAAAGCATCGCCGGAGCGGCTGCCTACTCTGCAAGCCGCAAAAGCTGACCGCAAACGTCAAGGCGAATCGTCGCAGGGACCAGCGTTCCTGGATCCGCCACGAGCAAGCCGCTCAGCTCGACTTCTAGACTCGCGTCGAGAGACGATTAGGCGGCTTCTCGGAGCCGCTCGTAGACCTTCTGCAAATAGAACTCTCCCACCGTCGCGCTGAACGGGGCGGACGGATCAGGTGTGATCGGGCGGTGGATTGAGGCTTAAGGCCATAGCGGGGGCAGGATTCGAACCTGCGACCTTCGGGTTATGAGGCGCTCCAGGCATGGTCGGCTGGGTTCTACTTGGCTCTGTAGAGCCTTTCAGCTTCTGCCAGTTCGGCTAGTTCTGCTCAGAATGGAACCACGAACGGAACCACGGGCACGGATTTGACGTCGGGAGAACGGGTTGGACTCGACCGGCGAGTCGGGTCACCTGGTGAGGCGACGGTGAGCCATCTCGTAGACGCTCGGTCGCCACGGCTGCGCAGGGTGCCTCTCCCCTACCGCCAGCAATACAAGGGCAGGCTTCGATGCTTGCTCGTCACCGGCGAGGACCGCGCCCCACTGTCCGGCAGGTCTTGGAATGTAGAACTTGACGCACCCGCCCAGGCGGGTTCCGTCGCGCGCTTCCTCTTCGCAGCGGAGAAGCCACTCGTATGGCGCGCCCTCGTGCCGCAGCTCTGCGACGACAAGCTCTATCGCCGCGCGCGCTGCCTGGGTGCAGTGCGCGAGATCCTCAGCAAGCAGCTTCTCGTCGATGCGGACTTCAAAGCGCGGACCCGCGCCCGCGCTCATCTGGCCGCTATCCCTCGCCGTCGGTGGGCAGCGACCCGAAGTGCCGGTCGAAATCCTCGGGGCTCATCGGCTTGGTGCCCGTCCGCTTGCGGATCTCCTCGATGGAGGTCGCTTTAGAGGGCCAATCGGGAGCAAAGATCAGCTTGACCTCCGCCGCTTCCTCATCGGTCATCGACTCAATCTGCTCATACAGCTCAGCCTTGGTCATGCCCCAGATCGTAGCGGCCGTCAAGGCAGCATTCCCGACACGGCACGCGCCGGGTCCGCCGACTTGACTGACGGCAGAGCCATCTGCAAGCCGATACGGCGAGGGCACGCCAAGCTGTCATTCGACCCGCCGCCAGTACGGAGTGACCGCAACCCGCCGGTACGGCCGGTACTGCTGGTTTTGCATCAAGCAGTGCAACTCGCGCATGCTCCGCATTTCGGTCGCGACCCGCTCGGCCTCGGTGCCGCTGCTTTTACCGACCAGGGTCGCCTGGATCGATTTGATCGGGTCCGCCAGCGATTGACTGAAGAAGAGTCGGGTCGCGGTGATCGAGATGTGGGCATTCGGCAACTCCTCGCCTGGGCGCATCGGGTCAAAGGCGATCTCCTCGACCTCACCGTAGGCGGCTTCGGCGCTCCCGAGATAGGCGAGTGGACGGTCCGGTTGCTGGGCGCCGACCGATGGGCTCGGCTGCGGCTTTGAGGCCGGCGAAGCAGCGACCCCCTCCGGCTCGGCCTTCGCGTCCGCGTACTCAGCCGGGGGTTCATCAGCGCTCTCCTTTTCGACCGGCGCTCCCTCGCCCTCGGCGGCCGATGTCGTTGAGGGATCCGTGCGCTCGGCTGCGGAAGGCTCGGGCGCACGCAACTCGTCGACCTCGCGCTCGTTCAAGACCGTGACGACGACCGGGCTGTCATCCGCCGCGAGCGCAGACACGGGCGCGGGCAGGCTCGCCGGGTTGGCCCCGATGCGGACATCGACCAGATGGGCGCTCACGTCCACGCCGATCTCGGCGGCGAAGGCCTGCTCGATCACCGCGACCCAGTGTCGGCGGGCCTCGCCGTCATAGGAACTCTTGCTGAGCTCGCGAAAGGCGTTGGCCCGAAGCAACTCGCGACGGGCGGGGGTGGTCACGAGGTCAGCTCCGGGTCCCTGGCCGAAGACGTCGAGCAGGAGCGCCCGGGTGGAGAGCACCTGGCCGACCGCCTCACCCTCGATCCGGCCTTCTTTTATCTGGTACTCGGCGCTCGCGGCCTCGACCGCCTTCACCTCGATCGCGGCTACCTCGAGGCCGTCGGGACCATGGTCGAGGCCGAGTAGATCAGCGCGACGCGGATCCTCACTGAGGTGAAGCCACTTCCGGGCGGCTGGATCATCGAGGCTGATGACGAGACGCCGGTGTCCCTCGGCGGCCGAGTCCCGCCACCAGCGCGAGGCGATCAGCGTTCCCAGCACGCCTTTGACTGAGCCTGAGTCGCGGCGCACGATCCGCAGCAGCCGGTTGCCCTCCTCGTTGGTGATCTCCCGCAGCACCACCCTCGCCGCCATCTTCGCCTTCGATCGTCGATTGCGCTCGGGGAGTCACTTCGGCAGCGGGGTGCTGGAGCCTGGTTATGGAAACCGGCAAACGTTGGCGGTCACACCACTAGCTAAGGTCGCTTACGAGGGAGACGCCAGGGAGCGCGGCAAAGCCGCTTTGGTCGGAGCTCACGACCTGCCGCTCCTGGGCTCGTGCCGTCGCGGCGATGATGAGGTCGTGGGCGCCACGTGGCGTCCCTGCCCGCCGAACGTGCGCCAACAGATCGGCATGTGCTTCGGCCACGTTGAGGTCGTAGGACTCAATCGAGACAGCGTCGAGAACCGCCACAACAAAGCGCTCCCGCTTCTCCCGCCTGCGTCCTTTAGCCAGCTGGACGCCAACCCACAACTCCGCCACAGTGATCGCCGCCACAGCGACGTCGTCGCCGTCATCGATCACGTCCTCCAGCGAATCGCCGCCGCGCTCGGCGTCAACCAGGACCGTCGTGTCAAGGATCAGTCGTGCCAGGGGTCCGTCACAGGGTCCATGCCCTCGCGAAGCTCGCGCAGCTCGCCCGCCCAGGCATCGTCAGGCCGATTGGCGCGAAGCACCTCCTTGAGCGCTTTCCCAGTCCCGCCGCTCGCGGGACCAATAGTCGCCACGGCGCGACCGTGGCGAACAACAACATAGGACTCCCCGCCCCGCTCCACATCGTCCAAGACCTCTGAGAACCGGCGGGAAGCATCGGTTGCGCTCAACTGCTTCATGCAGTCAGATTATCAGATTTCTGAGTTATTCCGACTCCCCACCACGCAAAGAGGCCGGGCATCGCCTCATCAGCTGCGACGAACGCGGCTAGTCTCAAAGGGGCCTCGCGGCACGCTTCCTGAGAGCGCAGGCGGCCGTCGGTTCGCAGCTGCTTCTCGATCTCCTCGCGACTAGGACTTGACCAGCTGCGGCGTAGCGCACCGGTGGCGATCGACTTGAGCGCCCAACACCGTCTATCGGTGGCGGCTCAAGGTCCTGGGCGGCGCATCGGCATTCCTGGAGCCATTCTCCTGGAAACGGATCGAGGTGATCGTCAACCGCAATCCGGCCTGAAAGGCACCGAGTCCCATCTGTGGAGTTCCTGTTGCACCATTGCTTGCCCCAGGAAGGGCTGGGCGATCTCACTTGCGGGGGCTTACCTCCGCTCTCTGAGGCGTGCCGTCCATTGCGCATGGCGTCGCCGAAGCTCATCTTCATCGAGGTCGGCGCGGCCCAGCGGCAGGTAGTTCGGGGGCCAGGACCCAACCGCGTCATCGGACCGAGCGACGGCCCAGGTATCCCAAAGGCGCATCTCGCCGACTGCCTGGCCGGTCGCTGCTTCGTAGGCCGCAAGAAAGTCGTCGGCAATTTGCTCGTCGAACAGGAGGACGAGATCCAGTCGGCACCAGCCCAAGTCGAAGCCACGTGGACCGCGTGACCCGTCCGACCAGTCGACGATGCCCGTGAGCCTTCCGTCCCGCCAGACGACGTTGCCCGACCAGTAATCGCAGTGGGTGAGCACCTCCGGCGACGTAACAACCTGTGACCAGCGAGACCGAACTTCCGCCGCCAGTGGGCCCCCCAATATCTCCTGAGAGCCTCCGCTGCGGTCGAAGATGCTCGGCAATTCCGCCAGCCGCTCGGTCGGGACCGTGTGCACCGCGGCGAGCGCGCGACCTAACTCGCGCGCCCACCCCCTGGGGTCAGTCGGAGTGATGTCCGGCTGACCGTCAAGCCAGCTGATCAAAGAAGTCGGGTACTTCGACCATCGGCCGTTCAGGTCGCCGCCGAGCAGCACCGGGGCCATACCGCCGAGTCCGTCGAGGGCTCGCAGTACACGCTGCTCACGCAAGGGGGCAGGGTCGTCCACCGGAAACTGGCGGACGACAACGCTGATCGCGGGATTCTCGGTATCAACTCTCCAGGTGTCCGCGTGCTGGCCGCCTTCGAGGCGCGCGGCACCCAGGACCACGGCTGACGGGCCCGCCAGGCGCCGGACTTCCTCCAGCACTCCAGATGAAGGCAGGGCCTCGGATCGAGTCATCGCCGAAACTCTAAGTTGACGGACGGGAAGCCCTGCGCAAGGCTCGGAATCAACCTCACTTTGACCTCACCTTGCCCCAGAGCTTGCCCCAGCGCCTTTTTTCGCCGTTTTTGAGGTCCCCCAAAAACACGAAAACCCGCTTGATAAGCGGGTTTCCGTCCTATAGCGGGGGCAGGATTCGAACCTGCGACCTTCGGGTTATGAGCCCGACGAGCTACCTGGCTGCTCCACCCCGCGACGGTCTGTCGATGGTAGCAATGGGCGGGCGCCAGGCGCGGTGAGCGCTCATTTGCGCAACGAACTTCGCTGTTCGGCCTCGCTCTAGAGTGGCTGGCCATGTCGGAGGGGACGAAACGGGTCGGGGTGATCGACGTCGGCACCAACTCGGCGCGGCTGCTGGTCGCCGACGTCGAGGGGGGCCGGGTGGCGCCGATCGAGCGGCGCAGCACGGTGACGCGGCTGGGCCGCGGCGTCGACCTCTCCGGCCGGCTCTCGGCCGAGGCGATCGAGGACGCTTGCCGGGCGATCGGGGAGTACGTCGAGGCGATCGAGGCCTTCGGGGTCGAGACCGTCGACGCGATCGCGACCAGCGCTGTCCGCGATGCCGAGAACGGCGGCGCCTTCGTCGCCGAGCTGCGCGAGCGCTTCGCGCTCTCGGCCCGGGTCCTCGACGGCGAGGAGGAGGCCCGGCTCACCTATCTCGGCACCACCTCCGAGCACTCGCCGACCCGGCCGACGCTGGTGATCGACATCGGCGGCGGCTCGACCGAGCTGGTCGTGGGGCACGGCAACCGGATCGACTTCCACACCTCGCTGCAGGCCGGCGTCGTCCGCCACACCGAGCGCCACATCGGCTCCGACCCGCCGACGGCGATCGAGCTCGAAGGCCTCGCCGCCGACGTCCGCGGCCTGATCGAGTCGGCGCTCGAGCCCGGGATCAGCGCCGAGGAGGGGATCGCCGTCGCCGGCACGCCGACCTCGCTGGCCGCGGTCGAGATGGAACTGGTCCCCTACGACCCCGAGCGGGTCCACGGCCACGTGCTGGAGCTGCGCTCGATCCAGCGGATGCTGTCGCGGCTCGCCTCGGCCCCGCTGGCGGCGCGGGTCGAGATCCCGGGGATGCACCCCGAGCGAGCGCCGACGATCGTCGCCGGCGTCGTCATCCTGGTCGAGGCGATGCGCGCCTTCGGGCTCGAGCGAATTACCGTCTCCGAGCACGACATCCTCTACGGGGCGGCGCTGGCGGCAGCTGAGCCGAAGTAGGAAACTTCGCCATCCGGTCGGAGAACCCCTCGGTACCGGGTGGATGGCCGATACCGGTGCAGTAGGCCAAATGGGCTACTGCGAGAGCCGAACCACAAGAAGTGGGTAGTTGCTGTCTACCTGGAATTTGGTACGCTGATTCGCGGCGACTAGACGCATCGGATAGCCGAGCGCATAATCGCCTTACCGGGGACGAGTGGGGATTATTCCTCGCTTTGAACCTGGTTACAGGGCTTAGGCGATTGCCGCATCATGGCGCCTCCCGCCGTCTGAGCCCATCAAATAAATGGTCCCTGAAGACGTACCCCTGCCCGTCCTGAGGGATCAGCTTGAATCGGCCGTCAGCGATGACGGCCGATTCTTGTTTTGGGGCCGGTCTGCGCCGGAGCGTCTAAATGGTCCGCTGGCCAAGCCAAATTGAAGCGACTTCAGTAAAGGTTCAGGCGAGGTTCGATTTGCGCGGGTAGACGACCTCGGGATCGGTGAGGACGTTGACCAGCGTCGGCCGCCCGGATTCGAAGGCCCGCTCCAGCGCCGGCCGCAGCTCGTCCGGGTGGCGGACCAGGACGCCGTCGCAGCCCAGCGATTCGACCAGCTCGTCGTAGCGCGTTTCCGGCCGCAGCTCGGCCGCGACCGAGTAGCCGTAGAGGAACTTCATCGGGTGGTGCTCGAGCGCCCAGATCCCGTTGTTGCCGATCACGCCGACGACGCCGAGACCGTGGCGCGCCATCGTGTCGAACTCCATCCCGGCGAAACCGAAGGCGCCGTCGCCGAGCAGCAGGCAAACCTGGCGCTCGGGGTGGGCGACCTTGGCGCCGATCGCCTGGCCGGGGCCGGCGCCGAGACAGCCGAACGGGCCCGGGTCCATCCAGCAGCCCGGCTGGTAGGTGTCGATGTAGCGACCGGCGTAGGAGACGAAGTCGCCGCCGTCGCCGATCACGATCGCGTCGCGATCGAGCACCTCGCCCAGCTCGCGGTAGACCCGCACCGGATGCAGCGGCGAGCGTGGATCGTCGAGCTCCTCGCGCTCGGCCTGGCGCCGCTCAGCCTCCACCCCGCGCAGCTGCTCCAGCCAGCGCTCGCTGCGGCGCTCGGCGCCGGCGGCCTCGCGGATCGCCGCCAGGCTCGCCCTCACATCGCCGACCAGGTCGACCTCGGGGGCCCGGTTGGCGCTGAGCTTGTTCGGAGCCACGTCGAGGCGGACGATCTTCGTCTCCTCGCCGAAGCTGGCGCCGAAGCCGAGCCGGAAGTCCATCGGCACGCCGACCACCAGGGCCACGTCCGCCCCCTGCAGCCCGGTTCCGCGGGCGCGGCTGAAGGCGAGCTCGTGGTCGGCGGCGAGGCAACCGCGGCCGAGCCCGTTGAGGAAGACCGGGATCCCGAGTGCTTCCGCCAGCGCCTGCAGCTCTTGCTCGCCATGGCCCCAGTAGAGGCCGCTGCCGGCCATCACGACCGGGCGCTCAGCGGCGGCCAGCAGCGCCGCCGCCTCCTCCACCCCCGCCGCCGGCTGGGCCTCGCCGGCCGCCGGGAGGGGCGGGATCGCAACCTCGGCCTCGGTGAAGACGACGTCGAGCGGATAGTCGAGGAAGGTCGGGCCGCTGGGCGCCGCCGCGGCCAGGTCCAGCGCCGCCGCCGTCATCGCCGCGATCTGGCCCGGCTCCTTGACGGTCTGCGCCGACTTGACCAGCGGTGAGACGAAGGGCAGGTGGTCGATCTCCTGCAGCGAGCCCGAGCCCCAGCGCAGCTCCGGGGCGCGGCCGCCGAGCACGCAGATCGGCGAGTTGTTGGCCTGGGCGCCGGCGATCGCGCTGAGCCCGTTGGTGACCCCCGGGCCCGCGGTCAGCGCCGCCACGCCGGGCGTCCGCGTCGCCTTCGCCAGGCCCTCGGCAGCAAAGGCGGCGGTCTGCTCGTGGCGGACGTCGAGGATCCGGATCCCCTCCTCCTTGCAGCCGTCGTAGATCGAGAAGAGGTGGCCGCCGGAGAGCGTGAACAGGCACTCGACCCCGCGCGACTTCAAGACCTTGGCGACCAGGCGCCCCCCGTGCTCCTGCATGCGCCAGAGCCTATCGGTACGGGAATGCCCGGGGCGGGACTCGAACCCGCAAGCCCCCGAAGGGGCAGCGCCTTTTAAGGGCGCCGCTTTTACCAGTTTCGCCACCCGGGCTGAGCGATGGTATCCCGCCTGCAGAGCGCCCGGAATCGATCCTGCAAGGCAATAAAGGCGCAGTAAATGTTGGCAGTGCGCAACTCCGGCGCTGTTACCGTGTCCTTGAGTAAAAGAACGCCTTCCCTGGAGGAGAGCTTGGAGGCATCAGCACTAACGCACGCCAGTCGCCGCGGACTCTTGGCCCGCCGCTCGCCCCTGCTGAAACTGCAGGGCGACGAGAAGCTGATCGCGATGGCGCGCGGCGGCAACCCCGGCGCCTTCGAGACGATCGTCGACCGCTACCAGGGACGCCTGCTCGGCTTCTGCCGGCAGATGCTCGGCTCGACCGAGGACGCCGAAGACGTGCTGCAGGAGGTCTTCGTCAACGCCTACAAAGCGATGCTCCGCGACGAGCGCGAGATCAACCTCCGCCCCTGGCTCTACCGGATCGCCCGCAACCGCTGCCTCAACTACCTGCGCAAGCCGACCGCCGACGCCCAGGAATCGATGGACATGGTGCCCGCCGTCGAAGCTTCCTCGACCGCCGAGCGCGTCCACAACCGCGAGGAGTTCCGGCAGATCCTCAGCGACGTCAACAAACTTCCCGAGACCCAGCGCTCGGCGTTGCTGCTGCGCGAGATGGACGCCCTCTCCTACGAGGAGATCGCCGCCGCGATGGAGACCACGGTGCCCTCGGTCAAGTCGCTGCTGGTGCGGGCCCGGATCTCGCTGGCCGAGGCCAGCCAGGCGCGCCTACTGACCTGTGGCGAGGTCCACGTCGAGCTCTCCGAAGCGGCCGAGGGGCTGCGCAAGGTCTCCGCCCCGGTCCGCCGCCACGTCCGCGAGTGCGAGGAGTGCGCTGACTTCCGCTCCAAGGTTCGCTCCAACGAGAAGATGCTGGGGGCGCTGTTCCCGATCGGTCCGCTGATCGCCTTCAAAGGCTTCATCGCCGCCAAGCTCGGTCTCGGTGGCGGCGCCGCCAGCAGTGCCGGCGGCGCCGGTGCAGCCGGCGCGGGTGCCGCTGGCGCTAGCGCGGCCGGTGCCGGTGCGGTCAGCGGCGTCGGCGCGATGCTCGGTGGCGGCGGTGCCGCCGGCGGGCTCGGCGCGATCGGCGGCGCGATCGGCACCAAGGCAGTCGCCGGTGTCGTCACCGCCGCGGTGCTCACCGCCGGCGCCGCGGTCGAGGTGAAGCAGAACATGGGCACCCCGGCCGGCGCCAACAACAGCGTCGCCAAGGTGAGCACGCTCAAATACGGAACGCCGCCGGCAACGGTCGTCCCCGCAATCGAAGCCGGCCACGCGGCGGCCGTTGTCGAGACGACGCCCGCCCCCGAGCTGCACCCACCTGAAGCCGCCGCCGTCGAAACGGTGCCGCCGGTCGCCGTCCCCAGTGAAGACGAAGCAGCCGCTACAACGCTCGCCGAAGAAGAAGCCGGCCAGTCGGCTGCCGGCGAAGGAGAAGTCGGCGATCCGGACTCCGAGGGCATCGCCCCGGCGCTGCCCTCCGAAGGCGCCGCTGGCGCCCACGGCAGCACCGGCACCGTTGTCGTCACCGTCGCCCCGCAACCGAGCGGTCCGACGACCCCCGAGGCTGCGGCTGGCCCGCCGACCGGCCCACCACCGGCGCCGCCGGCTGAATCGACTCCCCCCGCCGGGTCCGGCTCGACCGACCCCGGGCAGCAGGCCGCCGAAGAAGCGGCCCAGCTCCACCCCTAGCCGAGGCCGATCACTTTCAGCCGCCGCATTAGGCAGGTGCCGGCGAATTCCCGCGTTTCCTCGAGCGAGTAGCCGAACAGCTCGAAGTCGTCCTCTTCGGCCCAGGGCGGTGAGAGCACGCCGTCGGCGACCGGCAGCGATTCCTCCAGAGTGCGCTGGATCGCCTGCTTGTAGCGCTCGTCCTGGTGCGCCTTCTCACGCAGGAAAACGGAGCCGAAGGCGACGTGGCGGTGCTCGTCGCGGGCGACCTTCTGGAAGCCCTCGACAAAGGCCGGCAGGGTGCCTTCGCGTTCGTTGAAGTCCATGATGAAGTGCTGCCCGGTCAGGGCCAGCATCCCCTCGATGACCATGTGGTAGAGCGTCACCGCCTCGACCAGGGCCTCGGTGTCCTCCGGCTCGACCGAGAGTCGCGCGGTGCGCTGGGCCAGCATCTCGTCGAAGAGCCGGCCGAAGTTGTCGTTGAGGTGAGCTGAGGTCTCCGCCAGCATCTCGCTCAGCCCGTCGGCCTCGAGCACGCCGACCTCGCGGTAGAAGCGCTCGAAGAAGCGCACGTGGCGGGCCTCGTCGGCGATCTGCGTGCAGAGGAAGATTTTCTGGTCCTCGGTCGGGGCGGCCCGCATGATCGGCCCGAGCTCCTCCGCCACCTTCTGCTCGCCGATGAAGAACGAGGAGAGCCCGTACATCCGCTGGAAGCGCTCCTCGGGCGAGATCCGCTGGTGCCAGTCCTCGCGGTCGCGGCTGAAGTCCAGCTCCTGGGTCTGCCACTGCTGGCGCTCCCAGAGTTCGTAGAGCTCCTTGTAGTCGAGCAGCTTGACGTCGGCGGTGCGATCGGCCGCCTCCATCAGCGCCGGGTCGGCGGTTGCCTGGAAATCGGCTCGCTCAGTCCGCGGCTGCGTCCCCGACGCCTCTCTCGCCTCCATCTCCCACTCCCTCCGTCGACATTGGGTCGGAGGCGAGCGTAACACCAGACTGGCCAGCTAGCCAGTTTCTCGCATTGGCCCTAGACGGAGTGCGACTCGCCCGGTTTCAGAACCACGACCTGCGAGGAGGTTTTCGCCTCGACGTCGGCCTTGAACGCCTCGGCGTCGGTCTCGATCGGCGGGAAGGTGTCGTAGTGCATCGGGATCACGGTCTTGGCGCCGACGAACTCTGCGGCGAGGACCGCCGCATGGCGATCCATCGTGTAGTGGCCGCCGATCGGCAGGAGGAATACGTCGATGTCGCCGTGGAGCCGGGGGACGAGCTGCATGTCGCTGAACAAGCAGGTGTCGCCGGCGTGGTAGACGGTCGTCTCGCCGATCTTGATCACCAGGCCGGCGGCGGGGCCGATGACGATGCCGTGCTCGGAACTGTAGGGGGCGTCTTCGGAGCCGGGAAGGGTGTTGGTGTGCCAGGCCGGGACGAGGCCGACGTAGCCCCAATCGAACTCGACCTTGCCGCCGAGGTTGGGGTCGCTGAGGTTCTCGATCCCCTGGCCTTTCAGCCATTCGGCGAGCTCGACGATCGCCACGCAGTGGGCGCCGGTGCGCTTCGCCACCGCGACGGCGTCGGCGATGTGGTCGGCATGGCCATGGCTGATCGCGATGTGGGTCGGCTCGACTTCCTCGCCGGTATGCACGGCGGCGGGGTTGTTGGGCTTGAGGAACGGGTCGGTCAGCACCGTGGTCCCCCCCTCACTCAGCTCGAAGCAGGACTGGCCGTGGAACTTGATCTCCATCTCAGCGCTCTCCCTTCGGATCTGCGGTCTCGTTCGTTGCGCTCATCTCTTCCTTCAGTGCCCAGCCGACGGCGACCCCAACCATCATTCCCATCCGCGCCTCCTCGGCGAGCAGGGCGCGCACCGCGGCGATCCGCTCGTCGGGGTCGGGCACGGTGGCGGCCCGGAGGGCCTCGGCCTCGTGCGGCCCACCGAACCAACCGCCCTCGGCGAGGGCGGCGGCAAGGACCTTCTGCAGCTGTGGAGCCGCCTGGGCGACGATCCGCTCGGCCTCGGAGAAGCGCTCGGGGTCCAGCAGCCGCTCGATCGCGGCCTCGAACTCGCTCTCATCCGGCACCCGCTCAGCCTAGATGATTGATTCCTAATTCCGGTGTGACCGGGGGCGGGCCTGGTCGAGCAGATCAAGGACGGAGGGCGAAGCCTTTGGTGGTGCCAAAGGCGAGCCCGAGGACGCCGAGATGCGAAGCGCCAGGCACGTCATCCGGGTGTGCCGGAGTTGGGAATCAATCATCTAGATGGTCAGGCGCTCGAGCTCAGCGCGAGGGACGCAGGGTCGCGGCGAGGAGGCCGGCGAGACCGCCGACGACGCCGCCCGCCAGGCCGGCGACGACGTCGGCGCCGGTGAAGATCGGCAGTGCCAGCAGGACGACGGCGCAGACCGCGACCGCGATCGGGTCGTACTCCTGGTCGATCGCGCCGCGGGCCTCGGCCCGCCGCAACGCGAACCAAGCGGCAAGCATTCCGAGGGCGATGCCGTTGCCGCCCGCGATCACGGCGATGTCGTCCTGGGCGTTGGCGACGCCGGTGGCGGCCAGCATCCCGAGCGAGCCGCAGGCGAGCAGCAGGACCGCGGTCGGCGCGGTGCCGAGTCGGCGCTCGACCCCGGTCGAGAAGATCGCCAGAGCGAGCGCGACGACGAACAGGTAGCCGACGTCGCCGTAGGCGAAGGGCGCGCTCAGGTACCGCCACCACTCTTCCGCGAACGGCACGACCAGGCCGCCGAAGCTGATCAGCGCGTAGCCGGTCGCCTGCTGGACGAGCAGCAGGATCGCCGAGCCGAGGATCACCGTCAGCGTCGCGTAGGGACGGTCGACGGCGAGGATCGCTGGGCGCGGCGGCAGCAGCCGGCGCCGGCGACGCGGCCGCTGTGCCTCCAGCCCGTCTCCCCGGCGCTCCAGCTTGGGGGCCCGCTTACGCAACCGCGCCCCGCAGTAGGGACACTCGGTGACGTAAGGACTGACCTCCGAGCCGCAGTTCTTGCAGATGACGCTGAGCTCGGTCTCACTCATTGCCTACCGAGAATACCCCTCGTGTGGAGGGGTCTGAACCCGTTTGCGATGGCATACTCCCCAGACACCCGTCTTCGAGGAGGAAATCACTGTGGAGCTGAAGAGTCTGACCGAGCAGAAATCGCTGCTTGCGACCCTGCCGCCCGGCAAACGGGCCCGCCTGCACCGGCTGCTGTTCGAGTTCGGTCCCGGCCACGGCACGCTGATGCTGCTGCCGATCGACCAGGGCATCGAGCACGGCCCGCGGGACTTCTTCCCGAACCCCGCTTCCAAGGATCCCGACTACCAGTTCCGGCTCGCCGCCGAGGCTGGCTACTCGGCGCTGGCCTGCCAGATCGGGATGGCCGAGAAGTACTACCCCGACTACGCCGGCCGGGTGCCGCTGATCCTCAAGGTCAACGGCAAGACCGACATTCCCTCCTCCGCCAAGTCCTTCTCCTCGTGCAACGCCAGCGTCGAGGACGGCGTCCGGCTCGGTGCCGACGCGATCGGCTACACGCTCTACGTCGGCTCGCCGCGGCAAGACGAGGACCTCGCCCAGCTGCGCCAGGTGCGCCAGGACTGCGACCGCTTCGGGATGCCGCTGGTGATCTGGTCCTACCCGCGCGGCGAAGCGGTCGACGCCAAGGGCGGTCCTAACTCCTTCTACGCGATCGACTACGCGGCGCGAATGGCGATGGAGATGGGCGCCGACATCGTCAAGCTCAACATGCCGAAGATCGACTCCAAGAAGGACAAGGACGCGCAGGCGCCCTACAACGAGATGGAAGTCGACCAGGCGGAGGCGATTCGCCAGTGCGTCGAGTCGGCCGGGCGCGCCCTGGTCGTCCTCTCCGGCGGCTCCAAGACCGACGATGAGACCGTCCTCAACCACACCCGCGAGGTGATGCAGGCCGGCGGCTCCGGCGTCATCTTCGGCCGCAACGTCTGGCAGCGCGAGTGGAACGAGGCGCTGGCGATCATCGAGCAGATCAAGGAGACCCTCCTGTCGAACGTGCGGCGCACGCCGTAGCGAGGGGAGAAGCTCCGTCCCCACCCCGCTTAGCTCGGGGTGGGGATCGACTCGCGCAGTCCCGGTTGGCTCGGCAGCGCCGCCCTGGTGGTTCTGGTCGCGGCGCTGCTGCTGCGTCCCTGGGAAGGGCTGGACGGCGGCGCCGAGGGGCCGGCAAGCGCGCGGACGCGGGTCGTCCGGGTCGTCGACGGCGACACGATCGAGGTGCGGATCGGCGGCGAGCTCGAGGACGTCCGCTACATCGGCGTCGACACGCCGGAGACGGTCAAGCCGGGGACGCCGGTGCAGTGCTTCGGTCCCCGCGCCTCCCGCTTCAACCACCGGCTCGTCGAGGGCCGGTGGGTAAGGCTCGTCTTCGGCGTCGAGCGCCGCGACGTCTACGACCGCCTGCTTTCCTATGTCTACCTCGACGATCGCTTCGTCAACGCCGAGCTGCTGCGGAGAGGGCTGGGACGGACGCTCACGATCGCCCCGAACGACCGCTTTGCGAGGCGCTTCAAACGGCTTGAGATCGGGGCTGCACGGCGCGGGAGGGGTCTCTGGAGTGCGTGTGAAACGTGAGCTAAGCGTGAGTTCTGCAAGATCCTTTGCTACGGTGCCCACCGGCCCCTCGGGGGCCACCCCTATGCGAATGCGTCAAAGCATCTCCCAGTTCGAGACCGCCTTCGAGCAGGAGACCTCACTCGAGCGCCGCCGCCGCGAGCAGCTGCGCCGCCGCGCCGCGAACCGCTCGCGCGCTCGCCGCATCACCCGCACCGAGCAGGACGGGAAGGTCCGTTTCAGCGTTCTCGCCGTCTGCCTGACCGTGACCGTGACCGTGGTCGTGGTGGCGATGTTCGAGGCGCTCGCCTTCCTGATGGCCTAGCTCGCCGCGTCCCAATGCCGACCTTGAATAGACTCGCGCGCCGATGCCTCGACGCTCTCTAAAGCCGCAGCTCAACCAAATCCGCGCCTGGGTCCACCAGGGGCGGACCGATGCCTGGATCGCCCACCAGCTTGAAATCAGCGCCACCGAGCTGCGCGAGTTCCGCAAGCAGTACGACCTCTCAGCCGATGACGAGAACGCCGGTTCGAGCGAAATCGACCTGCGCGACGAGATCGAAGCGGAGATCGAGGCGGCCACGGCCGAGCAGGAGGCCTCCGAAGAGGCCGAGCGCGCGAAGCGCGAGAGCGAGGACGAGGGAGATGAGGGAGACGAGGAGGAGGAGGAGGAGGAGGAGGACGACGACGAGGGCGAGGACTCCGAGTCCGGCCCCGCCGGATCGCGCCCCAAACGCCGTCGCCGCCGCGGTCGCCGCGGTGGCCGCGGTCGCCGCAAAGAGCTCGAGGCAACCTTCGACCACGGCGAGACCGACGGCTACGGCCTCTGGCTGGACGCCGCGATCAAGGACAACCCCGTCTACACCGAGCACTGGGCCGGCAAACGCGACGTCACCGTGCGCATCGAGGCCGACCAGATCGTGATCCGCCGCGCCGGCTCCGCCCCCGCAGGCGGCGCCCCCGAGGCCGGGGAGTCCGACTCGGACTCCGACTCGGACGACTAGCTGTTCGTCTGACCAAGCAGAGCAAGGACGCAGGGAGCGTGGCGTGCTCTGCACGCGAGCGACCGAGGACGCCGCTATGCGCCGGTCAGACGGGCAGCTGCCTGCCGCCGGCGAAGTCGCCGGCGCCGCGTAGGTAGAGCCAGAAGGCGGCGTCCGCCAGCGACTGCGAGTCGCCCTCGGCGGCCGGCGCCACGTCAATGGCGACTTGCAGGCACCAGTCGGTGCCCTCGCCATATAGGTCTGCCAACTCAGCCGCGCTGAAGGTCACGCCGATCCGCCGCCGCAGCTCGTCGCGAATCGCCTCGATCAAGCGGTCGGCCAAGCGCCGCTCCCGCGGATCACGGATCGCCTGCAGATGGCGCCAGCCCTCCTCCCACTGAAACAACGCGTTCTCGAGTGGATAGCCCATCTCGGTCCGAGATTACCCAGCGCCGCCCGGCGGCACTCAGGACGCCGGCGTGTCGGGCACTTCGTGCAGCGGCGCGTTGGCGCTGCCGCAACCGCCCGGGTCGAGCTCCCCGTCGACTTTCCAGACGGTGACGGGACCGCTGCGCAGGAGCGGCGATACGGCGTCCTCTCCGCGCAGCCAGCGCGCCTCGGGCGAGGGCACGGGCTGATCGGGGTGGAGGAAGTTGAGGAACGGCGAGGTGACCAGGTAGTCGAGGTCGGCAGCGTTGACAGCGGCGCGGAAGTCGGCGCAGTCGGGGATCGCGTTGAAGGCACCGCGGGGGCCGCGGACGCCGAGGTAGCGGACCTCGTTGGAGAGCTCGGTGCCGTAGAAGCCGTAGCCGGCAAACCCGGCGCTGGTGCCGGCGAGGCCGATGCGGGCGTCCTCGACCCCGCGCGCCCAGCGGTAGGCGGAATCGAGGTCCATGCCGGGGATCCACTCCTCCTGCGGGCCGTCGTTGGCGAAGCGGGAGTCGAGGTAGTGGCGCTGGACCGGGTAGCCGATCGCGACCACGGCAAGCGTTAGCGCCGCGCAGGCGCCGATCACGCGGGCGCGGGCGGTGCCCCGCTGGCGGGCGAGGAGCAGCACCGCAGGTATCGCCAGCGCCAGAACCACCAACAGCAGCGCGAAGGGCCGTGAGGGGTCTCTGAGGGCGTCGTCAGGGCGGTCCGTGAGCAGGAAGACGAGCACCAGCGCCGCCATCAGCCCCCACTGGCGCCTGGGGCTGTCGAGCTGCCGCGGCAGCGGCAGCAGGGCGAGGCCGACGAGCAGCGCCGGGACAACGAAGCGGACGTTGATCGCGAAGCCGACCGGTTCGCCCTCGGCGCCGGCGGCGCCGAGCGGGGTGAAGAGGTAGGCGAGCATCCCAAACAGAGCGACGGCTCCAGCCGCACGAACGATCCGGTCGCGGCCGCCAAACAGCGCCCAGAGAGACGCCAGCACGGCCCCACCGAGGACCAGCGGCCAGAGGGCGCCAAAGGCGTCGTGCAGGCCGGGAGAGAAGTAATCGCTCCAGATGCCGGTGTCGGTCGCGTAGTGGGCGATGTTGAAGTCGGGCCGGCCGATCTGCAGCCGCTCGGGGTGCGGCAGCGAGATCGGACCGATGCTCTCCACCGCGGGCAACGGGTTGCCGGCGACGAGGAGGTTGCGCAGGTACCAGAAGCCGCCGCCGAGCAGGGCCGGGATGAACCACCACCCCGCTGCCGCCCAGCGCCTACCGGCGGGCGCCAGGACCAGCACCGCGAGGCTCAGCGCCGCCGCCATCGCCAGCACCGTCACCTTCGTCCCAGCCGCAAGCCCGATCGCGAGGCCCGCCGCAGCGAGCGCCCACCCCGGCTCGAGGTGTGATCCCTCCTCGGATCTACTGCGACGGTTCCAGGCCTCGACCAGGATCGCGATCGCGGCGAGCAGCAGCGCCGCGGCCATCAGGTCGTTCTTGGCAGCGCCGGGCTCGCGGACGACGAGGGTGTGGCACTCGAGCAGGATCGCGACGGCGACGACGCTGAGCTGGCCGCGGCCGTAAGGACGACCGATGCACCAGGCGGCCAGGAAGGCGACCGCGAGCCAGCCGAAGTTGAGGAAGAGCGAGAGCGTGTCGCGTTCGGTCAGGGCGATGCCAACCGCGTGCAGGAGCTCCGAGTTCTGGGGGTAGAACCAGTTGGTGAAGACGGTCTCGACGTGCCACATCCCGGTCAGGGAGTGACTCTGGACCATGTCCACGGAGAACGGCATGTGGTACCAGAGGGAGTCGAAGTTGAAGATGCCTCGATCGAGCGCGTGCTTCGTGGTGATCCCCCAGTGGAAGACGACCAAGGCGACTACGCCGAGCATGACCAACCAGGCGAGGGGTCCCGGGCCGGCGGGGCCTGGCACGGGTGGGGAGGCCTGCGGGCGGTGCGTCGCTCCGTCCTCGGCCTCCCCACCCGTGCCACCCGCCGACAGGAACCAGATCGCCAGACCGATCAGGATGGAGCCGGCTATCAGGGTTCCGCTGTAGAAGAGATCGACGCTGCCCAGGAGCTCGCTGAGCCAGGTGAGCAGCGCGACGGCTCCAATGATCTCCACCAGGCGAGCAGGGCTGCCGGACCAGGCGGGCAGAAGCTTCTGTCGAATGCGAAAAGCGGAGAACCCCAGCGCCGCGACTACAACGCCTACCTTGACAACGCCGAGGAGGTAGCAGCCGAGGTCAAGCATCGGCGCGCCTCGGGGCCGGGGTCAGCGGTCGAGGCCGCGGATCACGACCGGCGTCTCGCCTTCGGCCACGAGGCCGAGGCTGCGCGCCCGGCGGTCGACGACGATTGGGTCCTCCGAGGACTGGACGCGGTTGTGGAGCTTGGTGTTTTCGGCTTGCAGCTCGTGCAGCTGCGCTTTCGCCTCGGTCGTCGCCGTGTAGGTCTTGACAAAGTCGATCGCCGGGTTGAGATACGAGTAGAGGACGGCGAAGAGGACCAGGGTCAGCGCGATCCGCCCGACCCGGTCCCACTTGATCCGGCTGGGGCCGCTGCGGGCCGCCGGCCGCCGCCTGCGGGCCGCCGGGCGCCGACGCGAGCCGGACGCGGTGCGGCCGGCATGGGCGCGTGCTGCCATGCCCGGTGCTTTGCGCCCGGGCCGCGCATTCCTTCATTTATGAGCGACGCTGAACAAACGCCTGCAAGCCGGGAAATTGCGCCCGCTCTCCCAGCTCCTCCTCGATCCGCAGCAGCCGGTTGTACTTGGCGACGCGATCGGAGCGCGACGGGGCACCGGTCTTGATCTGGCCGGCACCGGTGGCGACGGCGAGATCGGCGATCGTGGTGTCCTCGGTCTCGCCCGAACGGTGGGAGATGACGGCGGTGTAGCCAGCCTCACGGGCGATGCGGATCGCCTCCAGGGTCTCGGTCAGGGTGCCGATCTGGTTGACCTTGACCAGAATCGAATTGCCGACCCCGAGCTCGATTCCCCGGCGCAGGCGGTCGGGGTTGGTGACGAAGAGGTCGTCGCCGACCAGCTGCACGCGATCGCCGAGCTGCTCGGTGAGGAGCTTCCAGCCATCCCAGTCCTCCTCGTCCATGCCGTCCTCGATCGAGACGATCGGGTAGCGCGAACAGGCGTCCTGCCAGTAGGCAACCATCTGCTCCGGCGTCAGGCTGCGGTTCTCGTGCTCGAGCACGTAGGCGCCGCCCTCGAAGACCTCGCTGGTCGCGGGGTCGAGGGCGATGAAAACATCACCGCCGGGCTCGTAGCCGGCAGCCTCGATTCCGGCCAGGACGGCCTGCAGCGCCGCCTCGTTGGACTCCAGGTTCGGCGCGAAGCCTCCCTCGTCACCACCGGCGGTCGAGTGGCCCTGCGAAGCGAGGGACTTCTTCAGCGCGTGGAATACCTCGACCCCGACCCGCAGGCACTCCGAGAAGCTCGCCGCCCCGGCCGGCACAACCATGAACTCCTGGAAGTCAACCGAGTTGTCGGCGTGGGCGCCGCCGTTGAGCACGTTCATCATCGGCACCGGCAGCAGCGTCGGCTCGCCACCGCCGTAGAGCTCGGCCAGGTAGGCGTAGAGCGGCTGGGCGGCGTCCATCGCCGCCGCCTTGGCGGCAGCGAGCGAGACGCCGAGCAGCGCGTTGGCGCCGAGCCGGCCCTTGTTCGGGGTCCCGTCGAGCTCGATCATCGTCTGGTCCAGCGCGCCTTGCTCGGCCGCGCGGGCGCCGATGAGCGCGGCGGCGATCTCGCCGTTGACGTTGGCGACGGCCTGGCTGACGCCCTTGCCGGCCCAGGCGTCGCCGCCGTCGCGCAGCTCGACCGCCTCGAACTCGCCGGTCGAGGCGCCGGAAGGCACAGCGGCGAGGCCGCGGGCGCCGGACTCCAGCGCCACTTCGACCTCGACGGTCGGGTTGCCGCGCGAATCGAGAATCTGGCGCGCGTGGATGGAGGCGATGGCGCTCACGGGTGCGCCAGTCTATTCACAGCCCCGATGGCCGCGCCAATGAGCCTATTCGCCGGTTGGCGCGGCGCCTTCGGGCAGGACTTCGCCTTCGGCGCCCGCTGCTGGGGCGGTGGCAACCGGCACCGGTCGCTGCGGCAGACGTTCGCCTTTCGGCTGCAGGATCGTCACCGAGCCGGGTAGCGCCGGCGAGACCGGGGTTACCGGAGCCGGGCATTCGGTCGCGGCGCCACCTTTGGGATCCGCTTCGTAGCAAGCCGGGCTGGCGGTGCTCGGGTGGCCCGAGCCCTTGTAGTTGGAGCAGCGTTCGACCTCGAAGCCCGAGGCGCAGACGGTGCGTGATTCCCACTTGCTCTGGTACTCGGAGACGAAGTCTTCGAAGAACGCTTCCTGCCCCTGCTGTTGCAGCTGCGTGCTGATCTGCGCGCGCGCTTCGCCGAGGGTCTGGACTTTCTCCGGGTTCAGTTTCACGACCGCGATCAGGGTGTAGTTGCCCTGGTATTCGAGCGGGCCGACGAGTTCGTTGGTGGCGCTGTCGAAGATCGCCGCTTTCAGCGGACCAGCCGTGGCCAGCAGTTCTTCGGTCAGCCCCGACTGCAAGCCGCCTTTGGTTTTGGTCGTCGGGTCTGACGAGTATTTGGCAGCAACTTTTTCCCAGTTCGCGTCGGAGTCGTCGCTTTCGAGCGCCGCTTTCGCCGCTTCGACTTCAGCTTTGTCTTTGTTGACGATGATGCGGACGTCGCGACTCGGTTTGGTCGTGAACTGGGTCGCCTTCGCGGCATCGTAGAAGTCGGCGATTTCGGCGTTGCTGGGGGTTCCTGCTTCGGCCGTGATCGCTTCCTGGATTTTGTTGCTCAGGACCTGCAGCTCGACCCGCTTTTCCACGTCCTCCGGGCTGAGTTTCGAGGTTTTCAGGAATTCTTTGTAAGCGGCCGGGGTCGGGAAGTTCTGTTCTTTGATTTCTTCGAGCTGTTCCTCGATCTGTTTGTCGGTCGCGGTCAGATCGAGTTCTTCAGCCTGGCCCTGGATCCAGATGAAGTCGAGGAGTTCGCCCAGGGCGCCTTTCTTCAGTTCTTCGTATTTCGTCGAGCCCTCTTTCGGGGCTTTTTTGAGACCGCCCTGGGCGATCTGCTGGGCGAGGGCGAGTTTGAATTCGGCTTCGCTGACGCTGCCGTCGGAAACGCCTTCGACCAGCGCGACGTCGCCGGACGGCACGCTCGGGCGGCCAATTCCCTGGGCGATCGCGAAACCAGCGATCAGCACGACCACGAGGGCGCCGAAAAGAATCAGCGCCAGCCGCTGTAGCCCAGCCTTCCTGCCCGTCTGCCCGGTTTTCGCTCCCACGAAGCCGGCAGCATAGTCAAATTGCTTAGCGCCAGGTAAACGGCAGGGTCCGGGAACCGCCCAGGCGGCCGCGGCCTCGGCCGGACGCTGCGCCTCGCGCAGCCCCTCAGCCAACGCCAACACCGCTGCCAAGCGCTCCTCGGGATCGCCGGCGACGCGCAACGCCGCCGTCTGCTCCCGCCATTCGTAGAGCGCACCCTCGACCCGCTCGGCCAACACGCCGGCCTGCTCGGAATCGAGTTCGACCCCGGTGACGCTGAGGCGGCCGCCGCGGAACTCGACGCTGCGAGCACCGGCGAGGCCGAGCTCGATCCGCGCTTTCTGCAGCTTCAACAGGTTCTCGGCCGGCGGCGGCGGCGGCCCGAAGCGATCGCAGAGCTCGTCGCGGATCGCCCGCAGCTGGCCCGGCTCGCGGGCGGCGACGATGCGGCGGTGGATGTCGATCTTCGCCGCCTCGAAGGGGACGAAGCCGGCCGGCAGGTAGGCGTCGACGGGAACGTCGAGGCGGACCGGCTCGGGCGCCTCCTCGCCTTCCCCGGCCGCCTCGCCAGCCTCGGCCACGGCCTCGTCGATCATCTGGCAGTAGAGCTCGAAGCCGACCGCGGCGACGTGCCCGGACTGCTCGTCGCCGAGCAGGTTGCCGGCGCCGCGGATGTCGAGGTCGCGCATCGCGATGCGGAAGCCGGAGCCGAGCTCGGTGTGGTCGGCGAGGGTCGAGAGCCGCGCCGCCGCCTCCTCGGTGAGCGCCTCGGCCGAGGGATAGAGCAGGTAGGCGAAGGCGCGCTCGCGAGAGCGCCCCACCCGGCCGCGGATCTGGTAGGCCTGGGAGAGCCCGAGCTGGTCGGCGCGCTCGACGATCAGGGTGTTGGCGGTGGGGATGTCGAGGCCCGACTCGATGATCGTCGTCGTCACCAGACAGTCGGCCTCGCCACGCAGGAAGGTCAGCATCGTCTCCTCCAGCGCGTGCTCGTCCATCTGGCCGTGGGCTTCGAGGAAGCGGGCCTTCGGCAGCAGGCCGCGCAGGCGCTCGACCACCTCCGGCAAGGAGTCGATCCGGTTGTGGAGGAAGAAGGCCTGGCCGCCGCGCTCGAGCTCGCGCTCGATCGATTTGCGGACCAGGTCCTCGTCGTAGGGCCCGACGTAGGTGCGGACCGGGCGCCGACCCTCGGGCGGGGTCTCGATCACGGAGATGTCGCGCAACCCGGCCAGGCTCATCTGCAGGGTGCGCGGAATCGGCGTCGCCGAGAGCGCCAGCACGTCGACCTTCAGCTTCAGCTGCCGCAGCAGTTCCTTCTGCTTGACCCCGAAGCGCTGCTCCTCGTCGACGACGACGAGCCCAAGATCTTTGGCGCGGACGTCGCGGGAGAGCAGTCGGTGGGTGCCGATCAGGACGTCGACCTTGCCCGCCCCGAAGTCGGCGAGGACGGCTTTGGTCTCTGCCGCGGGCCGCAGCCGCGAGACGCCCTCGACCCGGAAGGGGAGGTCGGCGAGGCGCTCGCGGAAGGTGCCGAAGTGCTGCTGGGCGAGGATCGTGGTCGGCACCAGGATCATCACCTGTCTGCCGTCTGAGGCGGCCTTCACCGCCGCCCGCAGCGCCACCTCGGTCTTGCCGAAGCCGACGTCACCGCAGACCAGGCGGTCCATCGGCCGCTCCGATTCCATGTCGCCCTTGACCGCCTCGATCGCTTCCAGCTGGTCCGCGGTCTCGCGGTATGGGAAGGCGGCCTCCATCTCGATCTGCCACTCGCCGTCGGGCGGGAAGGAGTGGCCGCGGCGGTGGCGGCGCTCGGCGTAGAGGTTGAGCAGCTCGCCGGCGAGCGCACCCGCAGCTTTGCGGGCCCGCGCCTTCAGGTTCTGCCAGCGTTTGCCGCCGAGCGCCGAGAGCGTCGGTTCGCCGCCGGCGCCGACGTAGCGGCTCAGCTTCGCCAGCTGGTCCGTCGGCACGAAGACGCGATCCTCGCCTTTGTATTCGAGGTAGAGGTAGTCGCGGGTGACACCGCCGACGTCGCGGGTCTCGAAGCCGGCGAAGCGGGCGACGCCGTGGTCCTCGTGGACGACGTAGTCACCGACCCGCAGTTCGCTGAAGGCGAGGCGGCCGCGGCCGCCACCGGGCGCCGGCTCCTCGGCGCGACGGCGGTGAACGAGGCGGCGGAAGGGATAGACGGCGAGTTTCAGCTCGGGGCTGACGAAGCCCTCGCGCAGGCGGGCCTCGGCAAAGGCGAGCCCCGGGTCGGGCGAGAGCCGACCACCTTCCAGCAGACGGGCGTCGATGCGATCGAGGCCATAACGGGCGCGCTCGGCCTCGCCGCGGCTGTCGAAGGCGACGACGGTGCGGTAGCCGGAGCGAACCAGTTTCTCCAGCTCCGACTCCGCCTCTTTGACGCTGCGGGCGGGCGACTCCGCGCGGGAAGCGCGGAAGGCGTCCTCGTCGTCCTCACCGGCCCCCATCAGCGACAGCGCGGCCCGGGCCGCCAACGGCTCGGCGACGTCGACGTAGAGGTGCTGAGCGTCGTCGGCGTGCATCGCCGTCGTCGCGTCCACCCAGTGATCGCGCAGCGCCGGCTCGATCTCCTCGGCCGCAGCAAGCAGCACCGCCACCCCTTCGGGCACGAGGTCGAGCGGAGCGCGGAAGCGGTCCAGCGGCAGCAGCTCGGCCAGGTTGGACGGACGATCTCCCTCCTCGGCCGCCTCGAGGGCGGCCAGCTCTGCCAGCTCACGATGCTCGGCGTCCAGCTCCGCCGCGGGCGCCAGCTCGACCCGCTCGGCCTCGCCGAGCGAGCGCTGGGTGAAGGTGGAGAACCAGCGCATCGAGTCGACCTCGTCGCCGAACAACTCGATCCGCACGGCGCGTTCCTCGGTCGCGGGGTAGACGTCGAGGATGCCGCCGCGGACGGCGAACTGGCCGCGCTCTTCGACCTGCTCGACCCGCTCGTAGCCAGCGCCGACGAGGTCGTCGGCGACGGCGCCGAGGTCGACCTCCTCACCCTTGGAGATCGCGAACCCGGCCGGGCGCAGCGAGGCATCGGGAACGGCCTCGGCGAGCGCCGTGGCGCTGGCGACGACGACCGCGTCGGCTTCCGCGGAAAGCGCATCGAGGGCGTCGATCCGCAGCCCGACCAGGTGCGGTGGCGGCGTGATGCTGGAGGCGTAGCCGGTGCCGCGCGAGGGGTAGAGACGGACCCGCCGCGGCGCCAGGTACGCGCGCAGATCGGTGGCGAGGTCGCGGGCGGAGCGGTCGTCGGCGCTGACCAAGAGGGCCGGCCGGCCGGCGAGGCCACGCCCG
>JAENWU010000192.1 GCA_016649905.1 Thermoleophilia bacterium | reverse complement strand
GTCGTTCTGGACCATCTCGACGACGTCGTTGCGCTCGAAGTCGGCAGCGTCGTCAAAGGCGCCCGGCGCGGTTTCGGAGCCGTCGAACCAGAGGGCGGGAGAGTGGCCGCTGACCGCGCAGAAGCGCCCTGGGTGCTTGAGCGCCAGGTCGTAGGCGCCGAAGCCGCCCATCGAGATGCCGCCGATCGCGACCCGCCGCGGGTCGGTGCCGAAGCGGCGGCTGACGGCGGGGATCACCTCCCGCATCACGTAGCGCCCCCAGGCGCCGGCGGTCCGCCTCCGGCGCCGGATCTGGCGTCGCGATGGGCCTCGTCGCCGAGTAATCCTCGCTCAGGTTAGTGTCGCCCGCGTGAGCGAAGGCTGGATCAACGTCGGCGACGCCGAGCGTGCGGCGGCGGAGCGGCTCGAACCAGGGCCGCTCGGCTATTTCGCCGGTGGCGCCGGCGAGGAGCTGACGCTGCGGGAGAACCTCGAGGCCTGGCGGCGCTGGCGGCTGCGGCCGCGGGTCCTGGTCGACACCTCCGAGACGACGACCGCCACCGAGCTGTTCGGGGAGCCGCTCTCGATGCCCCTGCTGGTCGCTCCGGTCGCCTACCAGCGGCTCGCCCATCCCGAGGGCGAGATCGGCATGGCCCGCGCCGCCGCCGCAGCCGGCACCGTCTTTTGCCTCTCGACGCTGGCGACCACTCTCCCCGCCGAGGTGGCCGAGGCCGCCCCCGGCGGCCGCCACTGGTTCCAGCTCTACCGCTTTCGCGACGAGGGGGTGACGCGGGCCCTGACGGAGGAGGCGGTCGCGGCCGGCTTCGAGGCGATCGTCGTCACCGTCGACGCCCCTCCCGGCGGCAACCGCGAGCGCGACTTGCGCACCAGCTTCGAGATCCCCGCCGACGTTGGCGTCCCCAGCGTCGCCGCCGCGCTAGGGGTGCGCCGCGCGGTCACGCTGGCCGAGACCTTCGAGCTGATGACCCGGGCGATGGGTTGGCCCGACCTCGCCGACCTCGCCGCCGAAGCCTCCGTGCCGGTCCTGGTCAAGGGGATCCTCACCGCCGAGGACGCGATCCTGGCCGTCGAGTACGGCGCCGCCGCGATCGTCGTCTCCAACCACGGCGGCCGCCAGCTCGACCGCTCGCCGGCCAGCGGCGACGTCCTCGCGGAGATCGTCGACGCGGTCGATGGCCGCATCCCGGTCCTGGTCGACGGCGGCATCCGCCGCGGTGTCGACGCCGTCGTCGCGCTCGCCCTCGGCGCCGACGCGGTCCTGGTCGGCCGCCCCGCCCTCTGGGGTCTCGCCGCGGGCGGTGAGGCCGGCGCTTCCCGGGTCCTGGAGCTGCTGCGGGCCGAGCTCGAGCTGGCCCTGGCGCTCTGCGGCTGCACCTCGCCAGGCGATCTCAGCCGGGCCCACCTGCAGAGAGCACCGGCCACGAGCGTATATTCGCGCCAGTGATCGCCCTCCGCCGGATCTAGATGGCCCAGCGCATTCCCAGAGACGAGTCGCTGAGCCGTGTCCACGGCGTCGGCGCGCTGTTCTCGGCGGCCTACGGCAACGTCGGCTCCTCGATCTACTACGCGCTCGGCGTCACCGCCGCCTTCGCGCTCGGGCTGACGCCGGTCGCCTTCGTCATCTCCGGGCTGATCTTCGCCGCCACCGCCGCCACCTACGCCGAGGCGACGGTGATGTACCCGGAGGCGGGTGGCTCCTCCAGCTTCGCCCGCCACGCCTTCAACGAGTTCGTCAGCTTCGTTGCCGCCTGGGGACAGATGCTCAACTACACGATCACGGTCGCGATCTCGGCCTTCTTCGTGCCCCACTACCTGGCCGTGTTCTGGCCCTGGCTGGGCAGCTCCCCCGGCGACATCATCGGCGGCGCGGCGCTGATCGTCGGCCTGGCGCTGATCAACATCCGCGGCACCGAGGAGTCGGCGAAACTGAACCTGATCCTCGCCGTCGCCGACCTCGCCACCCAGGTGGTCTTGGTCCTGATCGGCCTCGTCCTCGTCTTCAACCCCGAGATCCTCGTCAACAACGTCCAGCTCGGCGTCGCCCCGACCTGGAGCGACTTCGCGCTCGGGATCGCAGTCGGGATGATCGCCTACACCGGCATCGAGACGATCTCCAACATGGCCGAGGAGGCCAAGGAAGCCGCGCGCACGATCCCCCGCAGCGTCGGCCTCACGGTGATCGCCGTGCTGGGGCTCTACCTGCTGATCCCGATCGTCGCGCTCTCGGCGATGCCGGTCACCCAGGACGCCGCCGGCCACTACTCGACGGCGCTCGGGACCACCTTCGCCGACGATCCGATCCTCGGCATCGTCGAGAACCTCGGGCTGACCCACGTGCCAACCGAAATCCTCCGCTATTACGTCGGCGTCCTCGCGGCGGTGATCCTGCTGATCGCCACCAACGCCGGCCTGATCGGCGTCTCACGGTTGACCTACTCGATGGGCCAGCACCGCCAGCTGCCCGAGGCCCTGCGGCAGGTCCATCCCAAGTACCGCACGCCCTACATCGCGATCCTGATCTTCGCCGCGATCGCGATCGTCACCCTGCTGCCGGGCCAGACCGACTTCCTGGCGACGATGTACTCGTTCGGGGCGATGCTCTCGTTCACGATCGCCCACGTCGCGGTGATCCAGTTGCGGCGCAAAGAGGCCGACCGGGAGCGAACCTGGAAGCCGCCGCTGAACATCCGCGCCTTCGGCTTCGAGCTGCCGCTGACCGCGGTGCTCGGCGGCCTCGGCACCTTCGGCGCCTGGATCGTGGTGATGGCGCTCAACCCGCGCACCCTGTTCGTCGGGATCGGCTGGATGCTGTTCGGGATCGCCATCTACGTGCTCTACCGCCGCAACCAGCACCTGCCGTTGACCGAAACCGTGAAGGTGGTGACGCCGGAGCCGCTCGGCGTCGAGGAGGTCGAGTACAAAAGCGTCCTGGTCGGCTTCGAGGACGACGAACCGTTCTCGGCCGAGATGGTCGCGACCGCGGTCAAGCTCGCCTCCAAGCGCCGCCGCGGCATCCACGTCCACTCGATGCTGACCGTCCCCACCCACCTGCCGCTCAACGCCGAGATGGTCGAGCAGGAAGCCGAGGCGCAGAGCAAGATCGAGGAGGCGAGGCTGATCGGCGGACAGCGGGTCACCGGCCACGTCGCCCGGGTCCGGCCCGGCCAGGCCGGCTACTCGATCTCCGAGGAGGCGGAGCTGAT
>JAENWU010000125.1 GCA_016649905.1 Thermoleophilia bacterium | reverse complement strand
GGCGGGGCCGTTGACGGCCGCGATCACCGGCTTGCCGAGCTGGCGGAAGGCGGCGACGCCGCCGACCCAGCCCTCCTGCGCGGCGAGCATCTCCGCCGCGCCCATCGCCCCCAGCGTCTCCGCCTCGTCGAGGTCGAGCCCGGCGCAGAAGCCGCGCCCGGCACCGGTCAGGACCAGCGCCCGCGCCTCCTCGTCGGCTTCGAGCTCGGCGCAGAGGGCGCCGAGCTCGCCGAACATCGGGAAGGTGATCGCGTTGAGGCGCTCGGGCCGGTCGAGCGTGGCCAGGACGATCCCCGGCCGCGGCCGCTGGACCCGGATCGAGTCGAACTCGCTCAAGGCGCCCGGCGGGCGGTCAGGTCCGCCTGGCGCAGGCCGGCGCCGGCGCCCTCCAGCGAGCTGCCCTGCTGCACCGCCCGGTAGAGCTCGTCGGCGCGCGGATCGTCGGCGTGCCACTTGATCCAGACGTCGTCGAGGTAGCGCAGCGCCGGGTCCTCGAGCGGCAGCTTGGCGCCGCGGGCGGCGGCGTTCAGCTGCTCCAGGGTCAGCCGCCCCTGGGTCGTCGTCCAGGTCCCGCTCTTCGGAGTCAGCGATGACCAGCGCTCCCGCGGTGCCCCGATCGTCGCCGTGAAGTCGTCGTCGGCGAGGACCGAGTAGGGGATCCGCGACTCCATGTGCTGGGCGCCGTCGGAGTGGCGGCCCATCACGTAGTCGTTGTCCTGCTGGGAGGGCAGGGTCAGCAGCGCGATCAGCTCGGTCAGCGAGTCGCGGCCGTACTCGTCGTTCATCAGCCCCTTGAAGCGCTGGGTGCGCTGGTCGATCGACCACCACTCGTCCTGGTCGTAGATGCCGGCGATTTTCGCCAGGTCGCGGACGGCGGCGAAGTAGACGAGGGCGCCGGAGTCGAGCATCTGCTCGCGCGAGAAGCCGGCGAAGACCCGCCACAGCTTCGTCGTCGCCTCCTGGAACTGGTCGCGCAGCTCTTCCAGCTTGTCGGCGAGTTCGGCCGCCGAGCCCATCGCCACCGGGATGAAGCCGCCGGAGAGGTAGTCGGAGGAGTAGAGCCCGACCCGGACCACCTTGTCGGCGTCGAGCGCCGGCTGGGTCTCGAAGGAGCCCCAGTCGTCGAGCAGGTAGACGTGGGTGTCCTCGAGGAACATCGGCACCACCAGGTTCGGGTACTCGATCCCGGAGGCGACGCCGTCGAGCCAGGGGAAGTCGCCTTCGGCCAGCGCCTGGTAGCTGCGGATCAGCAGCTCGCCGTCCGCCGTCTTGTAGGGACCGTCGTGGTGGATCTGCAGCCGGCACTCGCAGCTGGCGAGGAAGGCGTACTGGGAGATCGTCGCGTTGAACTGGCCGAGCGCGGTGTGCAGCCGGTCGCCCGGCTTCATCCCGATCGCGTCGGCGTCGAAGACCTGCAGCGTCCGCTCGCTGCGGATCTGCGCCCGGTTGCCCATCTCGCCGTTGGTCATGTGGCCGTCGGCGCGGTGGTAGGAGAGTTGGAAGCGCTTCCAGAAGTCCATCACGTCGACGATGTCGTCGACCGCGTCGGTCGCCCGCAGCATCCCCATGTCGATCAGCAGCTGGCGGCCGAGCAGGAAGAAGTTGTTCAGGCACCAGCCGAGCGAGGCCTGCTGCAGGCTGGTCGTCGTCTCGCGGGCCCGATCGGCGATCTCCTCCGCCGGCATCGCCGCGTCGATGCGGCGGATCAGGTCGGGGTAGCGGTAGAAGCACTCCAGGTAGCTGAGGATCATGTAGGCGGGGACCGGGAACAGCTTCGACTCCTGAGCGGTGCGCGAGCGACAGAGCCAGAGCGAGCTGTCGCTGGCGTGGCGGATCAGGTGGTTGGTCTCCAGCAGCTGGGCGTAAGAGTGTTCGGTGGGCATCAGGAAAGCCTCCAGACGGTCGCGCGTTGCTCGCCGCTCGCGGTTGCCGCGGCGGCCATCGCCTCCGGGGTGATGTCCCGGGGCTTCTTGGTGGTCTCGATCCGGACCGCGTCACCCTCGCGCAGCCCCTCCAGCTCGGTCGCCATCAGGCAGGGGATGCCGTACTCGCGGGAGAGGATCGCCAGGTGGGTGCGGACGGTGCCGGCGAGGCAGAGGATGCCCTTGAAGTCGGCGATGATCGGCGCCGTCATCGTGCCGCCGCAGTCGTCGATGATCGCGATCGTGTCCTTGGGGACGCCCTCGGTCAGCATCTCCATCACCCGCTCCAGGGTCGAGATCTCGCGGGCCACGCCCTCGATGTCGCCGTCGGTGGCGAAGACGTTGTCGCCGTGGCCGACGACGAGCGGGCCGTCGAGCTGATCGGGATGGTCCGCCTCGGCCTCGTCGCCGTTTTTGGCGGCGCCGGCTTTGTACTTGTCCGGCTGCTCGGTCACCGAGACCTGGGCGGAGTGGTCGAAGCGGTAGCCCTCGCCGAGCATCTCCGCCTCGACCGCGGCCAGGTCCTCGGTCGAGAGCTCGAACTCGGGGTTGAAGACGAACTCCTCCCAGGTCAGGCCGGAGACGGCGAAGCGCTCGGCGACGCGGCCGCGGATCGCCGCGTGGAAGCCGCGCACCGTCGGCGTCGCCGCCTCGACTGCGTACTTGTCCTGGAGGCCGGCGAAGCGTTCCGCGCTAGGCATTCGCCCGCCCTCCGAATCCGAACAGCTCTGCGGCGACCTTTCTCATCTGAACCTCCTCGGCTCCCTCGGTGATCCGGTATCTGCGGTGGTGGCGATAGATGTGCTCGAACGGCAGGTGGCGCGTGTAGCCCATACCGCCGTGGACCTGCATCGCCCGGTCGGCGGCGTCGCAGGCGAGGCGGTTGGCGCGGAAGTTGGCCATCGAGATCATCTGCGTGACCTCGAGCTGGTTCTGGCGGTCGAGCTCCCAGGCGGTGCGGCGGACCAGCCCGCGCAGCAGCTCGGCGTCGGTGTGCAGCTCGGTCAGCGGGAACTGGATCCCCTGGTTGACGGCGAGCGGCTTGCCCCAGGTGTGGCGCTGCTTGGCGTAGGCGACCGCCTCGTCGATGCAGTACTGGGCGGCGCCGACGCTGGCGGCGGCCTGGCGGATGCGGCTGGAGTGGACGAAGCGCTGGGCGACGGCGAGCCCCTCGCCGACCTCGCCGAGGACGGCGTCGGCGGGGACGCGGACCCCCTTGACCGACACCTCGGCGTGGTCGGTGGGCATGTTGAAGGTCCACCAGAAGTGATCGACCTCGAGCCCGGGGGTGGAGGTGGGGACCAGGAAGGCGGTGATTCCCTCGCCATCACCGGGCTCGCCGGAGGTGCGGGCGAAGAGCAGGTCGTGGGTGGCCGAGTGCATCCAGGAGTTGAAGCGCTTGGCGCCGTCGAGGACCCAGTCGCCGCCCTCCTGGCGCGCCCGCGTCTCCAGGTGGGCGGCGTCGGAGCCGTGGTTTGGCTCGGTCAGGCCGAAGGCGACGCGGTACTCGCCGACGATCATCGGCTCCAGCATCTCCTCGCGCTGCGCCGGGGTGCCGAAGGCCTGGACAAGTTCGACGACCATCAGGTTGGCGATCACCGAGAACTCGTTCTGGAGGTCGTTGTGGAGGCCGAGGCCGCGGTGGGCGAGGTGCTCGCGGAGGATCGCGACCTCGAGGTTGCTGCCGTCGGAGCCGCCGAGCTCGGCCGGCAGCGCGAAGCGCCAGAAGCCGGCGGCGTCGGCGAGCTACGCATCGAGGTCGCCGCCAAGCTCGCCGTCGCCCACCCCGGCTGGGCCGACTTCGCCGACGACGGTCGCGAACCCTGAGCGCGGCTGTCCTTTGTAACCCAGGGGGTGACAAAGGACAGACGGAGGGAGTCGATCGATCTAGGAGCGCAGGCCGGCGAGGAGGGTGGCGGCGATCTGGGTGCCGAGCTCCTCCGGTGAGAGCGGGCCCTGCGGCTGGTACCACTTGTAGGTCCAGTTGGCGGCGCCGAGCAGGGTGTTGACGAAGATCGTCGGCGTCGTCGAGAGGCTGAACTCGCCCGCCGCCTCGCCGGCGGCGATGACCTCCAGCAGCGTCTCCTCGTATTCGTGGCGGACGCTGATCAGCCGGGCCTGGTGGCGCGCCGGCAACTCCGCCTCCTCCTCGAAGAAGATCCGCAGCAGCTCGCGGTTACGGCAGGTGTAGGCGACCCGGTCGGCGATCATCTCGGCCAGCGCCTCCAGCGCCGTGCCGTCGGCGCTGGCGATCCGCCGGGCGGCGATCACGCTCTCGCGGAGGACGTCCTCGTAGAGCTCGATCAGCACCTCCTCCTTACTGGCCACGTAGTGGTAGAGCGAGGCCTTGCCCATCCCCAGCGTGGCCGCGATATCGGCCATCGAGGCGGCCCGGTAGCCGCGCTCGGAGAAGACCGCGACCGCCGCCTCCAGCACCTCCCGGCGCCGCGCCTCCTGGCGCAGAGCGACCCGCTGGCCGACCATCAGAAGCCCATCCGTTTGGCGAGGATCTCGAGCTGGACCTCGTCGGTGCCGCCGCCGATCCGGAGGATGCGGGCGTCGCGGAAGTGCATCGCCACCGGCGTCTCCTCGATGAAGCCGTAGCCGCCGAAGATCTGCAGCGCCTCGTCGACCACGCGGGAGGCAACTCGCGGCGCCAGCAGCTTCGCCATCGCCGTGGTCGTCGCCGCCTCGGGATGACCGGCGTCCCAACGGGCGGCGGCCTGGTAGGTGAGGGTGCGGGCCGACTCCAGTTCGGCCGCGGCGGTGGCGAGCCGGTGGCGGATCGTCTGGTGGCCGCTGAGGGGGGAACCGAAGGTGCGGCGCTCGCGGGCGTGGGCGATCGCGTCGTCGAGCGCCACCTGGGCCAGGCCCACCGCCATCCCGGCAAGTGCCAGGCGCTCGACCTGGAAGGCCTCCATGATCTGGTGGAAGCCGCGCCCGGCCGTGCCGAGAATCGCCTCCTCGGCGACGAAGCAGTCGTCGAGGAAGACCTCGCGGGTGTCGGAGGCGTGCCAGCCGAGCTTCTCCAGCGGCGGCGAGAGCGTCACCCCGTCGGCGCCGCGCTCGACCAGGAAGGTGGTGATGCCGCCGTGGCCGGCGTCGGGGTCGGTCTTGGCGGCGACGATGGTGACGTCGGCGAGGCCGGCGTTGGTGATGAACATCTTCGTCCCGCGCAGCGCGTAGCCGCCGTCGACCGCCTTGGCGCTGGCACCCATCGCGGCGACGTCGGAGCCGGCGCCGGGCTCGGTCACCGCGATTGCCGCCACCACGTCGCCGGCCAGCAGCGGCGCCAGCCAGCGCTGCTTCTGCTCGGCGTTGCCGAAGCGGGCGAGGTGGGGCCCGGCCATGTAGGAGCTGACCAGGGGGGTGATCGCGAGGCCGCCGGAGGAATGGGCGAGCTCCTCGGAGAGGATCGTCAGCGCCAGCACGCCGCCGCCGGTGCCGCCGTACTCCTCCGGGTGCCCGACCCCGAGCAGCCCGGCTTTCGCCATCGCCGGCCAGAGCTCGGCGGGGAAGGTCCCGGCCGCCTCGGCCTCACGCACCCGCGGGATCATCTCGCGGGCGACGAAGGTCCGGCAGACCTCCTGGAAGGAGCGGTGGTCGTCGTCGAGGTCGAAGCTCGGTCCCTCCCAGCCCTCGGCGCTCATCCGGCCCGCTCCAGGGTGTCGCGGGCCATCCGCACCGCGGGGCCGTCGACCATCTCGCCCTCGAACTCGACCGCGGCGACGCCGCGGCTGGAGCCCTCCTCCCAGGCGGCGAGCATGCCGCGGGCCCGCCGCAGCTCCTCCTCGGAGGCGGCGAAGACGCGGTTGGCGATCGGCACCTGCGAGGGGTGGATGCAGAGCTTGCCGCGGTAGCCGATCGCGCGGCCGGCCTCGGCGTCGGCCGCGAAGACCAGGTCGTCGCGGAAGTCGATGACGACCTGGTCGAGCGCCGGTATGCCGGCCAGGCGGGCCGCCAGGGCGACCCGCGAGCGCGCGTAGAGGACCTCGTCGCCGCCGGCGCTGCGGCGGCCGCCGAGGTCGGCGATGTAGTCCTCGGCGCCGAAGTAGCAGGCGCCTGCGCCCGCTTCGAGCAGCTGCTCCGAAGCGGCGACACCCCGCGCCGACTCGATCCCGGCGAGGACGATGGTGCCGTCGTCCAGGCGCTCGGCGACGCTCGTCAGGTCGCTCTCTTTCTCGGCCTTGGGCACGACCACCCCGGCCAGCGACAGCGCCGCCACGGCCTCGAGGTCGTCGGCGAACCAGGCGCTGGCCGCGTCGTTGATCCGGACCAGCACCGGCGTCGAGCCGATGCTCTCGACCAGCGCCGGCAGCGCCGCCCGCGCCTCGTCCTTGGCCGCCGCGGGGACGGCGTCCTCGAGGTCGATCACGACGGCATCGGCGCCGCTGCGCTCGAGCTTGGAGACCAGATCGGGTCGGGTGGCACCGGCAAAGAGTAGGCTGCGCAAGAGTCCGCCTGAAATTAGACCAATAGGTCGTTGAAGTTTCTACATATCGCCATTTGAAGCCCTCCATACTGTTTATATCATTCGACCCATCGGTCGAAAAACGGGATGACGATGGCTACTACAGAAGAGAACACTGACGCAACGGACTCGCTCGCGGAGATCAGCGAGCGCGCCCGCGCCGGCGGCGACCGCTCTCGGCTCGGGACCAAGTTGCCGGTGCGCGAGCGGCTCGCGCTGCTGCTCGACCCCGGCTCCTTCGTCGAGGACGGCCTGCTGGCGGCGTCGCTGGAGGGGCTGCCCGCCGACGCGGTGCTGACCGGTAGCGGCCGGGTCGGCGGCCGCGAGGTGCTCGTAGTAGCCCACGACCCGACCGTCAAAGCCGGCTCCTGGGGGCGGATCTCGGTCGAGAAGCAGATCCGGGCGCTGGAGCGCGCCGACCGCGACCAGCTGCCGGTCTTCTACCTCGTCGACTCGGCCGGCGGCCGGCTGACCGACCAGCTCGGCTTCCACCCCGGCTCGCGCGGCGCCGCCCGCATCTTCCACCTCCAGGTCCGGCTCTCGGGGCGGGTGCCGCAGGTCTGCTGCCTGCTCGGGCCCTCCGCCGCCGGCGGTGCCTACATGCCGGCCTTCTGCGACTGGGTGGGGATGGTCGACGGCAACGCCTCGATGTACCTGGCCTCGCCGCGGGTGGCCCAGAAGGCGATCGGCGAGGACGTCACCCTCGAGGAGATGGGCGGCGCCCGCATGCATACCAGCGTCTCCGGTTGCGGCGACGAGCTATTCGCCTCCGACGCCGAGGCGATCGCCGCCGCCAAGCGCTTCTTCTCCTACCTGCCGAGCACCTGGGGAGAGCGGTCGGGCCCGGCCGTCTCGACGCCCCCCGCGTCGACGGACTGGGAGGGGGTGCTGCCCGCCAGCCCGCGCACGCCCTACGACGTCCGCGAGGTGATCGAGCGGATCGCCGACGCCGACAGCTTCTTCGAGATCAAGGCGGCCTGGGCCGCAGAGATGGTCGTCGGCTTCGCCCGCATCGTCGGCGGTGCCGTCGGCATCGTCGCCAACCAGCCGTTGGTCCGCTCCGGCGCGATCAACGTCGACTCCGCCGACAAGGCCGCCCGCTTCATCTCGCTCTGCGACGCCTTCAACCTGCCGCTCCTCTTCCTCTGCGACACCCCCGGCTTCATGATCGGCTCCGCGGTCGAGCGCCGCGGCATCATCCGCCACGGCGCCAAGATGGTGGCGGCGATGGCGAGCAGCGAGGTGCCGCGCTTCTGCGTCGTCCTCCGCAAGGCCTTCGCCGCCGGCTACTACGCGATGTCCTGCCCAGGCTTCGAGCCGCGCTCGACGATTGCCCTCGAGGGCAGCCAGATCGGCGCGATGTCGGGCGAGGCAGCCGTCAACGCGGTCTGGGCCAACCGGATCGAGGCGATCGAGGATCCCGCCGAGCGCCAGGAGTTCATCGCCGAGCGCGCCGCCGAGCTCGAGGCCGAGCTGGCGGCGACGCGCCTGGCCAGCGAGCTCCTGATCGAGG
>JAENWU010000144.1 GCA_016649905.1 Thermoleophilia bacterium | reverse complement strand
TCTCGGCCGGGATCTCGACTTCGTCGAAGGAGATGGTCGCGGTGTTGGACGCCCGCTGGCCCATCTTGTCCTCCTTCTTGTCGACGCTGACCCCGGGGAGGTTGGCGTCGACGACGAAGGCGCTGATCCCGCGGTGGCCGGCCTCAGGGTCGGTCTTGGCGTAGACCGTGAACCAGTCGGCGTAGGTGCCGTTGGTGATGAAGCACTTGGAGCCGCTGATGACGTACTTGTCACCCTTTTTCACGGCCTTCGTTTTCATCCCGCTGACGTCGGAGCCGGCGTCCGGCTCGGTCAGGCAGAAGGAGGCGAGCTTCGGGCTTTCGGTCAGCATCCCGAGGTACTTCTTCTTGGTCTCCTCGGAGCCGCCGAGGGAGATCGGCGCCGAGGCGAGGCCGTTGGCCATCAGCGAGGTGCCGATGCCCGAGCAGCCCCAACCCATCTCCTCCTCGATCAGACAGCCGGAGAGGTAGTCGAGGCCGGGGCCGCCGTAGGCCTCGCCGACGTGGGTGTTCATCAACCCGACCTCCCAGGCCTTGTCGATGATGTCCTGGGGCCAGGTGCCGTCCTTGTCGTACTCCCAGGCAACCCGGCGCATCTCTTTCTCGGCGAAGCTGTGCGCCAGCTCCTTGAGGTCCTTCTGCTCGTCGGTCAGGGTGAAGTCAACCACCGGTCGGAGCTCCTTTTCGTCAGTGCGTTAAGTCCGTTTGAGGAGTGCCCCTGCCTGGAGGCGCCCCCTTGATTGACTGGTCAGTCAACCAGGAGAAAGACTAGCGAATGGACCGGGTCGTGTGGGCCGTTTACCCTTGGTCGCGTGGATCTGGTCGCGGCCATCTCAGCGGGCGATGCGAGCCTGGCCCTGCTGCTCTTCACCGGCGTCGCGGCGCCAATCGTGGGACTGCTGCTGCGGCGCGTCGGCGCCGGCTGGAATTCGATCGGCAAGGGGCCGCTGGCGATCGAGGAGCCGCGGCCCGCCGAGCAGTCCGACCCAGAGCTCGATGCGGCCGAAGTTCGTCAACTGACAGATCTCATAGGATCGCAGCAATGAGCCCCGCCCCAGACGAGAAGAACCTCTACGAGGTCGAGCAGCTGCTGGTGCAGCCCGGCACCTACTTCAACCCCCAGACCGAGGTCGTGGTCGTCGTCGACGACTCCGCCTCGATCGACCAGGAGGTCTTCAACATGGAGGCCTACGAGGGCGCCGACTGGGTGCGGATCTCCGACGAGGTGCCGATCGACGAGGACCGCCGCGACCGCGTCCTCGAGGCCTTCCAGACCCACTACCACCCCGGCTCGACCGGCTCGGTCTCCGGGACGGCGCTGGAACAGGGCGACGAGGAGATCGACGAGGACGAGGACGGCCAGGACCCCGGCCGCGAGGACTAGCGCTCGTACTCAGTTCCGGCCGGCAGTGCTACCGCGATGTTCCAGGAGCCCGTTGAATCTGCGTTGCACAGTCTCCCGTTGAGCGATTAGGATTTCCCGTCTTAATGGAACGGGTGATTCCAGAAGGGACGATGGACTGGAGTCGCTTCGACAGCCATCGCCGGGTTCGCGTGGTCGGCGATGCCTTCCATCAACCCGCCCTCCTAGCGGCCAGTAAGCGAAAAGCGCAGTACGGCGCACGCTACGAATGCCAAGCGAGGCTGGTGCTTGAGCCCGACAAGCTAAGAGCCAGCGATCCCGCGCAGCCGACTTAGACCACAGCGGGGTGGGGTCAATGTCGGTTGCGCTGCGGAGGCCCCCACTGAGGGTCGGAGAAGTCCTCGGTACGCTCGCCCTTCTAGCGGTTGACTAGGCTGCAGCTCGTGCTTCAAGAGGGAGACAAGGCCCCCGACTTCGCGTTGCCCGACCAGGACGGCAACGAGGTCAAGCTCTCCGACCTGCGGGGGCAGACCGTCGTCCTCTACTTCTATCCCCGCGCCGACACCCCGGGCTGCACCACCCAGGCCTGCGGGATCCGCGACCGCTCCGACGAGTACGCGGCGGCGGGGGCGCGGGTGATCGGGGTCTCCCCCGACGAGCCGGACAAGCTGCGGCAGTTCGACGACAAGCACGGCCTCGGCTTCACCCTGGTCGGCGACACCGACCATTCCGTTGCCGACGCCTACGGCGCCTGGGGCGAGAAGTCGATGTACGGCAAGAAGTACATGGGCATGCTGCGCTCGACCTTCATCATCGACGCCGACGGCAGGCTCGCCCGCGCCTTCCCCAAAGTCCAGCCCAAAAAGCACGACGCCTTGGTGCTCAAGGCGCTCGATGAGTTGAGCCGCCCAGAGGCGGCCTAAGTCGTCGAGCGCTAGGCGCTCAGGACTACGACCACGAGGAAGGCGGAGTAGAGGGCGAACCAGCCGATTACGGCGGGGAGCCTGAAGACGCCGGCACGGTGGAGGCTGAAGTAGGCGAGCAGGCCGCCGGCGACGCCGAGGACGACCGAGAGGACGGCGTTGCCGTCGAGCGCCCAGTCGGTGAAGATCAGGCCGATCCCGACCGGGATCGTCGACTGGAAGACCATCGCGCCGCTGATGTTGCCGAGCGCCAGGGCGTCCTTGCCTTCGCGCACCCAGAAGAAGCTGTTGACCTTCTCCGGCAGCTCGGTCGCCAGCGGCGCCAGGATCAGCGCCAGGACGAGCGCCTCGACGCCGATTTGGTCGGCGATGTGGAGCAGCTCCTCGACGAAGAGGTGGGCGCCGCCGACCATCGCCCCGAGCCCGACCAGGAGCTGGAGGATGCAGAGCCCCAGTGCCGGGTCGCTGCGGCGCTCCGTGCGCGGGTCGAAGAACAGCGGGTTGAGCGTCTCCTCCCCCTGTACCTCGCCGCCACCGCGCAGGGTGCGGGTGACGTAGAAGACGTAGGCGAGCAGGAAGGCGATGCCGAGCGGGATCCGCAGCGCCGACGGCGGCCCCCAGGCGAGCACGCCGGCGAGGCTGAAGAAGGCGAGGAAGAAGAGCAGGTCGCGCTCGAGGGTCGGGCCGTGGGCTTTGAGTTTGATGCCCTGGGCCCGTTTCTCGCGGTAGAGGTAGGCGAAGAGGCCGACCAGGCCCATCGCCAGCGTCGCCAGCAGGAAGGGCGCCCCGACGATCGCGCCGATCGCGACGTCTGCGGAGCCCTCGGCGGTACCGAGCAGGGCGACGATCGCGATCAGGGTCTCCGGCGTCGCCGTGCCGACCGCCGCGAGGATGCTGCCGACCGCCCCCTCGCCCAGGTTCAGTCGGTGGCCGATCCACTCGATCGCGTTGGTGAACAGCAGCGCCCCGGCGAGGACGATCGCGAAGCTGACGAGGAGCAGGACGTATTCCACGCCGCCAGGCTATTGGACCGCGCCGGCCGCCTCAGGCGAAGTAGAAGGCGAGCCCGAAGACGAAGTAGACGGCGAGCAGCTGCACGCCCTCGAACCAGGTCGACTCGCCGTCCTGGGTGACGTAATTGGCGATCAGGATCGCCAGCAGGATCGCCCCCAGCTCGAAACCGTTGAAGACGAGGGCGAGCGGATAGGGGCCGATGAAGAAGGAGGCGATGACCAGGACCGGGGCGACGAAGAGCGCCACCTGGGCGCTGGAGCCGACGGCGATATTGACCGCCAGGTCCATCTTGTTCTTCATCGCGACCAGGACCGCGACCCAGTGCTCGGCGGCGTTGCCGACGATGGCGACGACGATCACGCCGATGAAGAACTCGGAGAGGCCGACCGACTCCGAGGCCTCGGTGATCGAGCCGACAAGGACCTCCGACATCAGCCCGACGAGGACGCCGGCGATCGCCAGGGCGATGATCGAGGTCCGCGTCGACCAGCCCCAGCTGTCCTCGTCCTCGTAGTCGGGGTTGAAGATGTCGCGGTGGGTCTTGAGCGAGAAGAAGAGGCCGATCACGTAGGTGGCCATCAGCACGATCGCGACCGCCAACGAGAGGTGCTCGACGGTGCCGCCGTAGTGGACCGCCTCGGCCCCCGGCGCCGGCAGGCCCTGGCCCTCGACCAGCTCGAAGATCGCCGGCATCAGCAGCGCCGCGGCGGCCAGCATCAGCATCGAGGTCTGGACGCTGGCGCCGGTGCGGCTGAAGGTCTGTTTGTCGCGGCCGATGCCGCCCGCCAGCATCGCCGCGCCCAAGACCAGCAGGATGTTGCCGAGGATCGAGCCGACGATCGAGGCCTTGACGACCTCCTGCAGGCCCTGATTGAGCGCGAAGAGGGCGATGATCAGCTCCGGCGCGTTGCCGAAGGTGACGTTGAGCAGGCCGCCGATCCCGGGTCCCGAGCGGGCGGCGAGCTCCTCGGTGGCGCGGCCCATCAGCGCCGCGGTGGGGATGATTCCCAGCGCCGAGGCGGCGAAGACGATCGTCGCCTCGACCCCGGCGAGGTCGAGCGCGACCGCGATCGGGATCAGCGGCGCCAGCAGGTAGGGCCAGCCGTTGGCGCTGCGCAGAAACGCAACGCCGAAAGTCGGCGGCCCTACCCGATGCTCGCTCTCGTTCAAATGGCTTTAGCCGAGCAGGCTGGCGCAGGCCTGGAGGTCGTTAGCCGTCGTCGCTTCTTTCAGGCATTCGAGGTATTCCTGCTGCGTTTCGGTGTCCGGCAGTTCTTCCGGATCGATTTCGAGTTCGCTGCTGCCCGAACCACCTTCGGCCGATTCGCCGCCGATGCCTTCGAGCAGGCCGCCGAGACCGCCGCCGCTGCCGGCTTCGAGCAGCTGCAGGGGGTCGACGCCGAGTTTGTCGAACAGCCCTTCGAGCGGCTTGGCGTCGGCGGGCGCGGAGATCTTCTGCGTCTCGTTGACGCCGCCGAGGGACATTTCGAAGTCGACTTCGGCCTTTTCGCCGCTGGCGTCTTTCGGTTCGATCGTGATTTCAGCGACGGCTTTGCGGATGATGCTGTCCTCGCCGACGTAGATCTCGACCTGCGCCTCTTTGACGGCGCTGGAGACTTCGCCCCTGGCCGCTTCGAGTTCGTCGAGCGGCAGCGGCCCGGCGGCTTCGAGCTGCGAGCTGCAGGCCGGGTCTTCGGTCAGGGCGATGATCGCGTCGATCGCCCCTTCGGGGTTGAGGTCGCCGCTGACCTTGGTCGTCGAGGTCCCGTCGACGTCGGCGCTGCCGTCGTTGGTGAGGTTGTCGACGACGGTGGTGAGGTCGATCGCCGCCAGCGCTTCCTGGCAGGCGGTGACGTCGCCGCCTTCGGCGCCGCCTTCGGAGAGACCCTGTTCGAACCCTGACTTGACGAAGCCGAAGGTGGTCGGGTCGACTTCGTACTCGGTCCCTTCGTAGCCGATGAAGGCGCGGTCGGAGAGCAGCGTGACGCCGCCGTCGAAGTCGATCGATTCGCCGCCGATGTCGCCGCTGGCGGTCACGTCCAGGGCGAGTTCCGGCAGCGCTTCGGCGCCGCGGCTCTGGAACGGCCCGGAGAGGCTGAGGTCGAGGGTGCCGCCCTCTTCTCCCTCGGATTTGACGCCGAGCGAGAGGTCGACGGTGCCGCTTTTGACGCCTTCGAGCGTGGCGCTTTCGATTACCTGCTGGGGGTCCTCGCTGCTGCTGTCGCTGCTACCACCGCAGGCGGTGAGGGCCCCTGCCAGGGCGACGACGGTCGCGAGCAGCATGAAGATGCGGAAACGGCTCAAGGGATACAGCTCCTCCGGAATCGGGAACGAATGAGGGCCTGATCGTAGCCCGAGGGGTGGCTAGCCAGTGTCGCCGGTGCGCGATTCCTCGATCGGCGCCGGACGATCGTCCGAGGTCAGGTTGGCCGCGAGCGGGAACAGCAGGGCGCCGAGGAAGATCAGGAGCACCCCCGCGGCGACCAGCCATTTGACCTTGAAGAGGTGGCCGAGAATGCCGAACCCGAAGCCGGCCAGCATCAGGGCGATGTAGGGGCCGGGCTTCTGCGAGAGCAGCTCGGCGAGCGGTGGGGCGAGGTCGGACACGGATGCGTGATTATCATCGCCGACATGGTCGATGGCTCCGTGGCAGAGGTGAAGGACGCGCTGGCGCAGGTCGGCTACCTGGCCGACGAGCCGGCGGCACTGGTCGCCTTCCTCGCTCAAAAGCTCAACAAGCCGGTCCTCGTCGAGGGCCCGGCGGGGGTCGGCAAGACCGAGCTGGCGAAGGCGTTGTCGCGCGCCACCGGCCGCGAGCTGGTGCGGCTGCAGTGCTACGAGGGGCTCGACGAGGCGAAGGCGATGTACGAGTGGAACTACCGCAAGCAGCTGCTGCGGATCCAGGCTGGCGGCGAGGCTGGCTGGGATGACGTGCAGGAGGACATCTTCGGCACCGACTTCCTGCTGACGCGGCCGCTGATGCAGGCGATCTCCAGCCCCGAGCCGGTGGTGCTGCTGATCGACGAGATCGACAAGACCGACCAGGAGTTCGAGGCGATGCTGCTCGA
>JAENWU010000088.1 GCA_016649905.1 Thermoleophilia bacterium | reverse complement strand
TCGTCGCCGACCTCCGCCACGCGCTGACCCGGCCGGTGGGGCCGCCGCCGCGCGGGAACCAGGCCGGCCTCGACCAGGTGCTGGCGCGGCTGCTCGAGCGCCGCGAAGAGCTGCGGCTGGAGTGGGAGGACGGCGTCGCCGTCCCGCCCGACCTCGAGCCGCTGGCGCAGTCGGTGCTCAACGAGGCCCTGCGTAACGCCGATCGCCACTCGCAGCCGACCCAGATCGACGTCCGCGTCGCCTCTGACGGCGCCACCTTCAGCCTCAGCGTGGAAAACGACGGTGCCCGCGACGGGCGGGCGACCAAAGGCGGCGGCCTCGGGCTGCGGCTGGCGGCGCTGGAGGCCTTGCGCTACGAGGGCCTGATCGAGTTCGGCTCTCCCAGCAAGGGCCGCTGGCGCGTCCGCCTCGTCGTCCCGGTGACCTCCTGATGGCCACCGAGGAGGGCAGGCTGCGGGTTCTCGTCGTCGACGATCACGACGTCGTCCAGTGGGGCTTCCGCCTCCTGCTCGAGCGCCAGAGCTGGGTCGAGCGCTGCCTCGCCGCCTCCAACGGCGCCGAAGCGGTCGAGGCCTGCCGCAAACTGCACCCTGAGGTGGCGCTGGTCGACATGCTGCTCGGCAGCGAGTCGGGGGCCGAGGTCTGCGAGGAGATCCGCTCGGTCAGCCCGGGGACGCGGGTACTGCTGATCTCCGGCGCCGGCGTCATCTCCCCCAACGTCGCCCGCTCGGCGGGGGCCTCCGGCTTCATCTCCAAGGACTGGTCGGCGGTCGACGTGGTCAAGGCGGTGCGGATGGTCTCGCTGGGGACCGAGGTCTTCGCCGACGCGGCGCCGCTGGACTCGCCGCTCTCCGAGCGCGAGCAGGAGGTGCTGTCGCTGATCGCGACCGGCTCGACCAACAAAGAGATCGCCAAGCACCTTCACCTCTCCCCGCACACGGTCAAGGAGCACACCAGCGCGATCTACCGCAAGCTCGGGGTTCGCAACCGGGCCGAGGCGACCCGCCAGGCTCAGCGGCTCAAAATCCTCGTCTAAAGCCTCCAGCGCCCCCCCGACCGTCGCCTTACATCCCCCGATTGGAGGGGGAGGGCGGCCGATACCCGTCACCTTCGCCGCCCTCGGGACCACTATGGATCGATGGCATCCGAGACGGCACGCACGGCAGTTCTCTTCCCCGGCCAGGGGAGCCAGACCTCCGGCATGGCCGCGGTCGCCGCGGCACAGCGGCCCGACCTGCTTGAGCAGGCGCGCGAGGAACTCGGGCTCGACCCCTTCGAGCGGATCGCCGACGGCACCCATCACGCCCAGCCGGCGCTCTACTGCGCCACCCTCGCCCACTGGAAGCAGGCCGGCAGCCCCAGCGGTGACATGCTCGCCGGCCACTCGCTCGGCGAGCTGGCGGCGCTGGTCGCCGGCGGTGCCCTCGGCGCCGAGGAGGGCCTGCGGCTGGCGGTCGTCCGCGGCCGCCTGATGGAGGAGGCCGCCGAGGCGACCCCGGGCGGCATGCTCGCCTCGCTCGGCGGCGAGGAGCAGACGGTGCGGGGAATCGCCGCCCGTTTCGAACTCACCGTCGCCAACGAAAACGCCCCCGGCCAACTGGTTCTCTCGGGCGCGGCCGAGGCGCTCACCGAAGCTCGCAAAGAGCTCCGCGCCAGCGGCGCCAAGGCGATCCGGCTGCCGGTTGCCGGCGCCTTCCACTCGCCGCTGATGGCCGACGCCGCCGCCGCCTTCCGCGCCTTCCTCGACGAGGTCGAGTTCAGCCAGCCGGCGCTGCCGGTCTATTCCTCGACCGCGGCGGCGCCGTTCGACGACCCGCGCGAGCGACTCGCCGCGGCCCTGACCGACCCGGTGATCTGGTGTAAGACGCTGGCGCGGATGCAGCAGGCGGGCGCCCACGCCTTCCTCGAGACCGGCCCCGGCGACGTCCTCACCGGCCTCGTCCGCCGCACCCTGCCCGACGCCGAGGCGAGCTCGCTGGCGGAGACGGAGGCGGTTGGTGCTTGAGGCCGCTGCCGCCCCGATCGGGACCTCCCTTTCGCCGCCGCTGCGCACCGGAGCCGAGATTGCCGGCCTCGGCGTCGCCCTGCCCGAGACCGTCGTCACCAACGCGCCGATCGCCGCCCGGCTGGGGATCGACGAGGGCTGGATCGTCCAGCGCACCGGCATCTCCGAGCGCCGCGTCGCCGCGCCCGAGCAGCGACTCTTCGAGCTCGCCGCCGCCGCCGGCGAGCAGGCCCTGGCGGCCGCCGGGGTGACCGCTGCCGAGCTCGACCTGGTCCTGGTCGCGACGACCAGCAACGACGAGCTGATGCCCGGCGCCTCGCCCCGGGTCGCCGCCGCGATCGGCGCCGACGGCGCCGGCGCGATCGACCTCAACGCCGCCTGCACCGGCTTCGTCTCCGGCCTGGCGCTCGCCTGCGGGCAGATCGAGTCGGGCCGCGCCGAGCACGTGCTCCTGCTCGGCGCCGACATGATGACCCGGCTGACCGATCCCGACGACCGCGGCACCGCCGCCGTCTTCGCCGACGGCGCCGGCGCGGTTGTCCTGCGGGCCTGCGCCGAGGGCCGGATCGGGCCGGTCGTGCTCGGCGCCGACGGCGCCAATGCCGACCTGATCCTCGCCAGCAAGGAGAAGGGGACGATGGAGATGCAGGGCCACGAGACCTTTCGCCATGCCGTCGAGCGGATGTGCGAGGCGACCCTCGAGGCGGCCGCCAACGCCGAGACGCCGCTGGCCGAGATCGACGTCTTCGTCTACCACCAGGCCAACGCGCGGATCCTGCGCGCGGTTGGCGAACGGCTGGACCTGCCCGCCGACCGCGTGATCAACTCGATCGAGCACCACGGCAACACCTCGGCCGCGTCGGTGCCGTTGGCGCTCGAGGACGCCCGCCAGGCTGGGCTGCTGGAGCCCGACTCCAAGGTCCTGATCGCCGCCTTCGGCGCCGGCCTGACCTGGGGATCGACCGTGCTCGAGTGGGGGAGCGCCGCCTGATGGCCCGGCCCGAGGGATGCGCACTCGTCACCGGCTCCTCGCGCGGGATCGGCGCCGCCGCCGCGCTGGCGCTCGCCGCCGACGGCTGGCCGCTGCGGGTCAACTACCGCTCCGACGAGGAGGGCGCCCGCGAGGTCGCCGCCAAGATCGAGGCCGCCGGCGGCAGCGCCACGGTCGTCCAGGGCGATGTCGCCGACCCCTCGGCTGTCACTTCGCTGCTGGAGCCCGGTGACGACGGCCCTGTGCTGGTGCTCGTCAACAACGCCGGGCTGCGGCTCGACGGGCTCTCGCCTCAGATCGAGGACGAGCAGTGGCAACGGGTGATCGACGTCAACCTCAGCGCCACCTTCCGCGCCACCCGCGAAGCGCTGCCGCAGATGCTGCGCGCCCGCTTCGGGCGGATCGTCAACGTCGCCTCCGTGGTCGGCACGCGCGCCAACGCCGGCCAGGCCAACTACGCCGCCTCCAAGGCCGGCGTGATCGGCTTCACCAAGACCGTCGCGGTCGAGGTGGCGCGCCGCGGCGTCACCGTCAACGCGGTGGCGCCGGGGCTGATCGCGACCGCCCTGACCGAGGAGATCGCCGGCGGCGAGCTCGAGAAGGCGATCCCCGCCCGCAGGATCGGCACCCCTGAGGAGGCCGCCGCCTGCATCCGCTTTCTGGCTTCCGAGGAAGCCTCGTACGTGACCGGAACGACGCTGACCGTCGATGGCGGCCTCAGCGCATGACCCAGAAGAAGGAGAACTAGATGCCAACTGATGTGAGCACGGAGAACGTCGAGAAGACGATCTACGACGGCCTGGTCGAGCTCGGGACCGAGCGCGGCGAGCTCTCGCGCGAGGCAACCCTCGAGGACCTCGACATCGACTCGCTCGACCTCGTCGAGCTGGCCCAGATCGTCGAGGACGAGTTCGGGGTCGAGCTCAAAGGCGACGACGTCAAGGACGTCAAGACCGTCGGCGAGGTCATCGACCTGGTGGTGAGCAAGTCCGGATGACTCGTCGTGTCGTCATAACGGGAGTCGGTGCCGTCACCCCGCTCGGGGTCGGCGCGGAGCCGCTGATCGATCGTTGGATCGCCGGTGAGTGCGGGATCGAGGACGGGGCCGGGCGCTGCCGCGAGTTCGACCCGCTCGACTTCCTCTCCAAGAAGGAGGCGCGGCGCTCGGACCGCTTCGCGCAGATGGCGGTCGTGGCCGCCGCCGAGGCGACGGAGCAAGCCGGCTTCGGCGAGGAGCTGCCTTATGAGCCGCACCGGGTCGGCTGCGTGATCGGCACCGGCATCGGTGGCCTGCCCTCGCTGGAGGAAAACCAGCGCAAGCTGATCGAACGCGGCGAGAAAGCGGTCTCGCCGCTGGCGGTACCGCTGATGATGGGCAACGCCGCGGCCGCCGCGGTGGCGATGCGCCACGGCCTCCACGGCCACTGCTACGGCGTCGTCTCCGCCTGCGCGGCTGGCGCCCACGCGCTCGGAGACGCTTCGCGGATCATCCGCGCCGGCGACGCCGACGCGGTCGTCTCCGGCGGCGCCGAGGCAGCGATCTCGGGCGTCGCCATCGCCGCCTTCGGGGCGATGGAAGCGACCTCTCCGACGGGAGTCTCGCGCCCCTTCGACGCCCGCCGCGACGGCTTCGTGATCGGCGAGGGTGCCGGCGTCCTCGTGCTCGAGGAGAAGGCGGCGGCGGAAGCCCGCGGCGCCGAGATCCTCGGCGAGCTGCTCGGCTACGGCGCCACCTGCGACGCCTTCCACCTGACCGCGCCGCAGCCGGAAGGGACCGAGGCGGCGCGGGCGATCAGCCTGGCGATCGCCGACGCCGGGCTCACCGCCGTCGACGTCGACTACGTCAACGCCCACGGCACCTCGACCCCGCTCAACGACCGCAGCGAGACGATGGCGCTGAAGGCGGCGCTGGGCGAGCGCGCCGGCGACATCCCGGTCAGCTCGACCAAGTCGGCGATCGGCCACCTGCTCGGCGCCGCCGGCGCGGTCGAGGCGATCGCCACGGTCGAGGCCCTGCGCCGCCGCACGGCGCCGCCGACGGTCGGCTGGGAAGAGGCCGAAGAGGGGCTCGACCTCGACTACGTGCCCGGAGCGTCGAAACCGATCGAGAACGGGGAGGGGCCGCTGGTCGCGATCTCCGACTCCTTCGGCTTTGGCGGTCACAATGCCGTCCTCTGTCTGGCCGCCTGATGGCCACCGCGACTGCCAAGCCCGTAGCTGCCGAGAAGCTCGCCGCGGACGCGCCGCTGCCGCTGCTGGAGCAGCTCTGCGACCCCGGCAGCTTCCGGCCGCTGCGCAGTGGCGCCGTCTCGATCCGGCTCGGTGAGCGGGCGACCCCCGGCGACGGGGTCCTCGGCGGTGCCGGCGAAGTCGGCGGCCGGCCGGTCTTCTGCTACTCGCAGGACCCGCGCTACCTGGGCGGCTCGCTCGGCGAAGTCCACGCCGACACGATCGTCCGCCTGCTGCGGATGGCCGGCGACGCCGGCGCCCCGGTGGTCGGCTTCGTCCGCTCCGGCGGCGCCCGCCTGCAGGAGGGCCATGCCGGCCTGGCCGGCTACGGCCGCATCTTCCGCGCCAGCGTCGAGCTCTCGCGCAAGGTGCCGCAGATATCTGTGTTGAGCGGGGTGTCGGCCGGCGGCGGCGCCTACTCGCCGGCCCTGACCGACTTCGTCTTCATGACCGAGGACGCGCGGATGTTCCTCACCGGCCCCAAAGTCGTCAAGCAGGCGATGGGCGAAGAGATCAGCATGGAGGCGCTGGGTGGGCCCAAGGTCCACGGCCGCAACGGTGTCTCCCATCTCGTCACCGCCGACGCCGACGGCGCGATCGCCGCCACCCGCCACCTGCTGGGTCTGCTGCCGCAGTCGATCTCGCAACCGCCGCAGCCGATGGCGCCGGTCGAGCCCGACGGCAAGGACCCCGGCGCGATCGTCCCCGACAACCCGCGCAAGGTCTACGACGTCCGCGACGTCGCCACCTCGATCCTCGACAGCGGCAGCTTCCTCGAGCTCTCGCCGCGCTGGGCGCCGAACATCGTCACCGGCATCGCCCGCCTCGAGGGCCGCTCGGTCGGGCTGATCGCCAACCAACCGCGCGCGCTCGGCGGCGTCATCGACGCGGCCGCCTCGGAGAAGGCGGCGCTCTTCGTCGAGTCCTGCGATCGCTTCCGGTTGCCGATGCTGGTCTTCGTCGACACCCCCGGCTTCATGCCCGGCAAACGCCAGGAGGAGCTCGGAGTGATCCGCCACGGCGCCTCGCTGCTGCGCGCCTTCGCCGGCGCCAGCGTGCCGAAGGTGACGCTGGTCCTGCGCAAGGCCTTCGGCGGCGCCGCGATCACGATGAACTCCAAAGAGCTGGGCGCCGACGTCGTCTACGCCTGGCCCGGCGCCCAGGTCGGGGTGATGGCCGCGCGCGAGGCGGTCGGGATCGTCCACCACCGGGCGCTGAAGGAAGAGGGGGGACCGTCCCACGACGAGCTCGCCGACGCCTATGCCGCCGAGCACCTGACCGCACCGGCCGCCGCCGCCAGCGGCTGGGTCGACGAGGTGATCGACCCCGCCGCCAGCCGCGATCGGCTGGCCTGGGCGCTGCGTTCGATGGGGGGACGATGAATGTCTCCGACCCGCCGGCTGGGGCGTCGGTCCTGAACGGCGCCGGCGCCCGCGGGCAGATCGTCCACTCCTACGTTGCTCTCGGCGACAGCTTCACCGCCGGCCGTGAATCGATCGAAGCCGAGCGCTGGGCCGACCGCCTCGCCAACTCGCTGCGGACGGTCAACCCGGAGATGGGATACGCCAACCTCGCGGTCGACGGCGCCACCAGCGCCGACGTGCTCGAGCAGCTCGCCGCGGCGCTGGAGCTGAGGCCGGACCTGGTCACGGTGATCTGCGGCGCCAACGACGTGCTGCTCACATCCCGCCCCGACATCGAGGGCTACGAACGGCGCTTCTCGGAGATCCTCGAGCGCCTGCGCGAGGGCGCCCCCGAAGCAGCGATTCTGACCGCCACCGCGCCGGAGAGCTGGCACTTCATGGAGCTGCGGCCGCGGACCAAGGCGCGGCTCGTGAAAGCGCTCTCCGACCTCAACGGGGCGACCCGCACGATCGCCGCCCGCCACGGCGTCCCCTGCCTCAACGTCGCCGGCCACCCGGGCCTCACCGACCGCGCCAACTTCTCCGCCGACGGCCTGCACCCGTCGACCCAGGGCCACGAGCGAGCGGCACAGGAGATCGCCCTCTCGCTGCACGCCCATTTCGGAATCCAGGGCGATTTCCAAGGAGGACACGTCTGATGAGCGACTCTCTCTCCCGCGACTTCGACGAGCTCGAGGTGGGCGACCGCTTCGTCTCGCCCGGGCGCACGATCACCGAGACCGACCTCGTCTCCTTCTCCACCCTGACCGGTGACTTCCACCCGCTCCACACCGACGTCGAGTGGGCGGCGGCGAGCGAGTTCAACGGCCGCATCGCCCACGGCATGCTGCTGCTCTCCTACTGCGTCGGCTTGGTGCCGCTCGACCCGGCGCAGGTGCTGGCGCTGCGTGGCTTCGAGCGGGTCGCCTTCAAGCGGCCGGTGCGGATCGGCGACACGATCCACGTCGAGGGCGTGCTCGACTCCAAGCAGGAGCTCGACGACGCCAGCGGCCTCGCCGTCTTCGCCTGGAAGATCGTCAACCAGCGCGCCGAGGTCGTCGCCCTGGTCAAAGTCCGCGTCGTTTGGCGCCGCGCCTCGCCGGCGGCGCTGAGCGCGGCCGTGGTGCCCGAAGAGGTCTACCTTTGATCCTCGAGGGCAAGCGGATCCTCGTCACCGGAGTCGTCAACCGCCGCAGCATCGCCTTCTCGATCGCCGAGCGAGCCCAGGCCGAGGGGGCCGAGGTGCTGCTGACCAGCTTCGGCCGGATGACGCGGATGACCGAACGCTCGGCGGCTCGCCTCGACCCGGTGCCCGACGTGCTCGAGCTCGACGTCAACGACGACGGCCACCTGGCGGCGCTGCGCGACGAGCTCACGACTCGCTGGGGCCGGGTCGACGGCGCCGTGCACGCGATCGCCTTCGCCCCCGCCGACGCGCTCGGCGGCGAATTCCTGGCGACGCCGCGGGCCAGCGCCACCAGCGCCTTTGAGACCAGCGCCTACTCCTACAAGGCGCTGGCCGAGTCGGTGGCGCCACTGATGAGCGAGGGCGGCGGCATCGTCGGCCTCGACTTCGACGCCACCGTCGCCTGGCCGTCCTACGACTGGATGGGAGTCGCGAAGGCGGCGCTGGAGTCGGTCAACCGCTACCTGGCGCGGGAAATGGGGCCGCAGGGCGTCCGCGTCAACCTCGTCGCCGCAGGGCCGATCAACACCGCCGCCGCCTCCGGCGTCCCCGGCTTCTCCGAGCTCGAGACCGCCTGGGCCGAGCAGGCGCCGCTGGGCTGGCAGGTCGACGATCCGGTCCCGGTCGCCGACGCGGCGCTGTTCCTGCTCTCCGACCTGGCCCGGGCGATCACCGGTGAGATCGTCCACGTCGACGGCGGCGTCCACGCGATCGGCGCCGCGACTCCGGCTCCGTAGCGGTTCGGCTCGCAAGGCGTCTCAAATCTGATCCGTTGCGCGCACCACGCGTGCGTCGAGGCCTGCCACGCTCTCCGGGATGGAGGCAGCCCCCGCAAAACCTGCTGATGTGTATCTTATGCGTATGTACTCTGAGCGCCTGCAGATCCTCGTCAGCAAAGAGCAGCGCCGGCGACTCGAGCGTGAGGCGAAGCGGCGCGGCTCCTCGGTCGCCAGCGTCATCCGCGACGCGGTCGAGGTCGAGCTGGGCGGGATCTCGCGAGAGCGGCGGTTGGGCGCAGTTGCCGCGATCTCACGGCTGCACGGGGCGCCCCACCTGCCTCCGGAGGAGCTGGCCGCGGAGATCGATCGCTCCCACGCGGAGGAGATCGAAGGCGGCCTCTCACCGGCCCGCCGGCGATGACCTTCTTCGTCGACGCCAACGTCATTCTCTACGGGGCCATCGACGGACCGGCCCGCGCGGATTGCCTGCGGGTGCTCGAGGCGGTCGCGGCAGGCGAGGCCCAGGGCCGCACCTCGCCGGCGGTGCTGGAGGAGGTCTGGCACGTAGCCATGCGCCGCTACCCGGGGCAACTCGACAGCCTGGTGGAGAGCGCCCTGGCGATCTTCTCCCCGCTCCTGCCGGTGACCGAGGAGGCGCTCGTCCACGCGCTCGCGATCGCGGCGCCCTCGCTCGGCCCGAACGACCGCCTTCACCTCGGCACCTGCGCGGCGGAGGGCATCGACACGATCTTGACCGCGGACCGTGCCTTCGAGGAGGTCGACGGGGCCCGGCGGGTGGACCCGCTCGACCCCGTCGCGGTCGAGCGCCTGCTCGCCGCCTAGCTCGTCACCGGGTGGTTGGCGTGGAACAGGTTCTCCGCGTCGTAGCGCTGCTTGACCTCGCGTAGCCGCGCCACCGTCTCCGCCGGGAAGGCGGTCTCGAGGTCGGTCGGGTCGTCGCAGAAATTGAGGTACCTGCCGGCGTCGTAGGGCTCGAACGCCTCGCGGAAGGCCCCCAGCCAGCCCAGGGTCGGCGCCATCGCCTCCGCCACCGGGACGATGCCGACGCCGAAGGCGAGGAAGGAGCCGGGCAGGGTGGCGAGGGCGCCGGCGCCCTCCGGCGCCCGCGAGAAGGCGCCACCGCAATGGCGCAGCTCGACCGCGACCAGCTGCGAGCCGGAGCCCGGGCCGACCGCGTCCAGCATCGCGTCGATCGCCGCGGCCGGCAGGTCCTCGGTCAGCAGCGAGGTGCCGGAGTAGGGGGAGGGCTCGGGCGGGTCCATGTGCAGGTCGGCGATGCCGGCCGGCGGAACCGTCGCGATCGTGTCCATCTCCGGGCCGAGCTCGCGCAGCGGCGCCACCAGCTCCTCGCCGCTGGCCGCGTCGCCGCAGTGGATCACCTCGACGACCGCGAACGATTTGCCGCGGAAGGGCTCGGGGATCTCGGGGATCGGCGGGAAGTTCATCAGCCGCCCGACCGAGGTCGTCTCCTCCGGCACGGTCGCCGTCCACTCGTGCCAGGCGTGCAGCACCTCGCCGGCGCGCTCGGCCGGGAAGAAGAGGGCGCCGGCGAAGACCTCGGGGAGGTCCAGCAGTCCGAACTCGAGCGCGGTGACGACGCCGAAGCTGCCGCCGCCGCCCCGCAGAGCCCAGAACAGGCCCGGGTCGTTGTCGGCGTCGACCCGGCGCAGCTCGCCGTCGGCCGTGACCAGCTCGATCGCGCTGACGCGGTTGCAGGCGAGGCCGTGCTTGCGCCCGTAGAAGCTGACGCCGCCACCGAGGCTGTAGCCAGCGATGCAGACCGTCGGGGTGGAGCCGTGCAGGGCGGCCAGTCCCTGCTCGGAGGCCCCTGGCACGAAGTCCCCCCAGAGGGTGCCGGCGCCGACCCGGGCGCTGCCCTTCTCGACGTCGATCTCGACCCCGCCGAGCCCGCCGGTGCGGATGAGCACGGTGTCGGCGAGCGAGCCCAGCGGCGCCGCCGAGTGGCCGGTGCGCTGCGCCGCCACCCGCTTGCCGTCGGCGGCCGCGGCACGGACGACGTCAATGACATCGTCCGTACTCTGGGGCACCGCGATCCCGGCAGGCTGCTGGTCGAGGAGGACGTTGAACGCGCCGCGCTCGACGTCCCAGTTGGCGCTCTCGGGATTCAGCAGCTCACTTGCCATGCGGTCTCTCCTTGAATTCTTGGACTGGGGAAGAAGCCTTCCGGGAAAAGGCGAGCGTGAATGTACCGGCCTTTCATCGCCCCGGGAAGCTCGACCTCTCCACCGTTTCGCCGCGGCAGATCAGCACCTCGCTGACCATCGTCGGCGGGAAGAGGCCGTGGGCGGCGACGCCGGGATCGGCCTCGAGCCGGGCGGCGAGCACGGCGGGGTCGCCGATCTCACCGCGGTAGTCGGCGATCGTGCCGCCGTCGGGGCTGGACGGGACGTCGCGCAGCTCGACCTCGGCGCCGAGCCGGGCCAGCGTCGAGGCGGCGCCGAAGCCGAACAGCTCCAGCGGCACCGGGCCGCGCAGGGCCTCGACCGGCTTGGAGGAGTCGCCGATGACGATGAAGCGCTCGGCCGCGGCGGCGACGATCTTCTCGCGCAGGTGGGCGGCGCCACCGCCCTTGATCAGCCACCCGTCCGCGGAGACCTCGTCGGTGCCGTCGATCGCGATGTCGAGCCGGTTGAGGCTGTTGAACTCCTCGACCGGGATCCCCAGTTCGCGCGCCTGCTCCGCGGTTGCGACCGAGGTGGCGACGCAGCGGATGTTGCGCAGCTCGCGCCTGGCGATCGCCGGCAGCAGGTGGGCGACGGTCGAACCGGTGCCGAGGCCGACGGTCATTCCGCTCTCGACCAGCTCCGCGGCGGCTTCCGCCGCCAAACGCTTCTCGCTATCGGCCGCGCTCACGACGCGGACTCTATTCGCTGAGTTGTCCATACTTAAGGCCGAATCAGGCAAACAAAGACCGGGAGAAACTCGACTCAATGGAGACCAGCACCGCAACGCAGGACTACAAGGTCGCCGATATCGGCCTCGCCGATTTCGGGCGCAAGGAGATTTCGCTGGCGGAGGTCGAGATGCCGGGCCTGATGCAGACGCGCGAGGAGTTCGGTGACTCGCAACCGCTGAAGGGCGCCCGGATCACCGGCTCGCTCCACATGACGATCCAGACCGCGGTCCTGATCGAGACCCTGGTCGCGCTCGGCGCCGAGGTGCGCTGGGCGAGCTGCAACATCTTCTCCACCCAGGACCACGCCGCCGCCGCGATCGCCGCCGCCGGCATCCCCGTCTACGCCTGGAAGGGCGAGACGCTGGAGGAGTACTGGTGGTGCACCGAGCAGGCCCTGGCCTGGC
>JAENWU010000164.1 GCA_016649905.1 Thermoleophilia bacterium | reverse complement strand
GCGCGCGGGTCGGCGCGGTCGTGGCGGTTGCCGGAGCGGACCACGGAGGCGCGGATCCGCGGCCCCGAGGCGCCGGCGCGGCGGGCCGCGGCCTCGCTCATCAGGACCACGGCGGCGGCGCCGTCGGAGATCGGCGAGCACATCAGCAGGGTCAGCGGGCTGACCACCTCGCGGCTCTCCAGCACCTGCTCGAGGGTCAGCTCGCCGCCGTACTGGGCGCGCGGGTTGAGGCCGCCGTTGTGCTGGTTCTTGACGACGACCCGGGCGAAGTCCTCGAGGGTGGCGCCGGAAGTGCTCATATAGCGGCGGGTCATGTCGGCGTAGAGGTCGATGAAGAAGGAGCGCTGGGTCTCCTGATCGGGGTCGGCGCCGACTTCCAGGGCCAGCTCGGCCCGCCGCTCGACGTCGATCGCGGTGCCGATCGCCCGCATCCCGACGGTCTTGTCCTCGTGGGTCAGCTTCTCGGCGCCGAGGCAGAGGACGACGTCGTGGGCCCCGGCTGAGACCGCCTGCCAGCCCAGGTGCAGGGCGCTGGCGGCCGAGGCGCAGGCGTTCTCGACGTTGAAGATCGGGATCCCTTCGATCCCGAGCGGGCGCAGGACCACCTGGCCGCGGATCATCTCCTGGCCGGTGACCAGGCCGGCCGCCCCGTTGCCGACGTAGGCGGCCTCGATGTCGGCGACCTCGACGCCGCCGTCCGCGAGTGCGTCACGGACGGCGGCGACCGAGAGCTCGCGCAGGCTCAGCGGGCTCTTCTCGAAGCGGGTCATGCCCGCCCCGACGATCACCACTGCCGGGCCCGCCTCGGAGCTCATGCCACAGGCACCACACCCGCCGATTCGGTGTCGAGCGCGCTCCAGTCGTCTTGGCGGCCGTGGTGGTAGGGGATGAAGACGTCGGCGGGGGTCGTCGCGACCGCCTCGCAGGCGCCGATCAGGTCGCACTCCATGTAGCTCGCGCCGGTCACCGAGCGGATCGGAATCTCGTCGAGCGGGTCGTGCACGGTGCCGCGCAGGACGGCGCTGCCGGCGCCCTCCATCGAGGTGGCGGCGATCACTTCGAAACGAGCCCGGGTCAGGACCGCGTCCTCTTCGAGGCCGATGCCGTCGGCTGCCGGCCGCGCCTTGAAGTTGAAGTTGTAGCCCTCGGTCTCGAAGGCCCCGGTGTCCTTGCTCATCTGGCCCTGGAGCTCGATGATGCGGACGCCGTTGCGCTCGACCCAACCGCGGAACGCGTCGCCGCGCCGCATCAGGCCGGTGCGGGCGATCTTCTTCGGCTCGCCGAAGAGGTCGCGACCGTAGATGGTCGGCACGTCGCCGTCCATGAACATCGCCAGCACGTACTCGCCGTCGACGCCTTCGTGACGAGCGGAGACGTAGATCGCGCCGCCGGCGAAGTCGGAGACGCAGTTGGACTGCCAGCGACCGACCATCGCTCGCGCGGTGGGGACGTCGGCCGGTTCGAGCGGCGGTGGCAGCACTTCCTCGACGAAGCTCTGGTCGGTGGCGAACGCCACCGAAAGCATTTGGCCGCCTACGAACCGCGGCTTACTGAGGGCATGCTCGATACGGGTGATCTCCTCGGAGCGCTTGACGAAGCCCATCTCTCTTCCTCCTCCTCGTGGGGTGAGACGACCGTATTGGGCTCCGGAGCGCCGGTGTAGGAGAGATCGAGGATCTCTTGGTGGAGATCCAAACCGCGCTTCTCCCAGGCGGTGCGCCAGTCGTTGAGGTGCCTGCGCATCACCGCCGCGGCGGTGTCGGGATCACGCACCTCGATCTCACCGAGGATGCGGCGGTGGTAGTTGGTCGCGTGCTCGGCCATCTCACGCGTGTCCATGAACCGGTAGAGGGCCGGCAGCAGCAGCTGGCTGATCGGCTCGCGGGCGACGAGCAGGGCCGGGTTGGCGCTCATCTCGGCGACGGCGGCGTGGAACTCGACGTCGAGCCGGCTCCACTCGGCGAGGTGGCCGAGGTGGCGTTCCTGCGCCTCGATCAGTTCGCGCAGCGCCTGCAGCTGACTCTTGTCGGCGCGGATCGCGGCCAGGCGGGCGACCTCGGGGTCGACCATCATCAGCGCCTCGTGGAGGTGGTGGAAGGTGACGTTGTGGCGCCGCAGCTCGCGCCGCAGCTCGCGGAAGGAGGGGTCGTCGCTGCGGTCGGAGACGACCATGATCCGCGGGCTGGCGCGTTCGACCAGGCCGCCTTGCTCGAGGATTCGCAGCGCCTCGCGCACGGTCGAGCGGCTGACCCCTGCCTGTTTGGCGAGCGCCGTCTCCGAGGGCAGGCGGTCGCCCTCGCGCAGGTCGCCGGAGGTAATCCGCTCGCGCAGCAGCGCCGCGAGCTGCTCGTAGGCTCGGGCAATCTTTATCGGTTGTACGAGGTGACCGTCGCTCATGGCTTGTTCCCGCTGCCCGGCTTGTAACAAGAGCAGCCTACCCCTCCGCCTTGAGCCCTTCAGCGGCGCTTGAAATCGCTTTGGAGGTTGGCAACAAAGCCCGCTCGAGGTCGGGGCTGAATGGCATCGGCACCGCCGGCGCCCCCAGCCGGCGCACCGGCGTGCGCAGTTCGTCGAAGAGCAGGTCGCCGACGCGGGCGGCGATCTCGGCGCCGGCGCCGAAGTCCTGGACCGCCTCGTGGACGATCAACAGGCGGCCGCTCCGCCGCACCGACTCGACCACGGTGTCGAGATCCAACGGCGCCAGCGAGCGCAGGTCGATCACCTCCAGCGAGGCCTCGGACTCCTCCGCGGCAGAGAGGCACTCGCGCAGCATCTGCCCCCAGGTGACGACGGTGACGTCGTCACCTGGCCGGGCGACCCGCGCCTTGCCGAGCGGCAGCCGCTCGGCCTCTGCGTCGCCGCGCATCGCGTAGAGGCGGCGGTTCTCGACGAAGACGACCGGGTTGGGATCGTGGACGGCGTCGAGCATCAGGTCGCGGGCGTCGGCAACGGTGGCGGGGAGGACGACTTTGAGTCCGGGGACGTGGGCGAACCAGGCCTCGAGGCTCTGCGAGTGCTGGGCGCCGGCGGAGCGCCCGGCGCCGGTCTGCATCCGGAAGACGACCGGGATCTCCAGCGCCCCCGCGGTCATGTAGCGGAGCTTCGCCGCCTGGTTGAGGATCGGGTCCATGCAGACGCCGACGAAGTCCATGAACATGATCTCGACGATCGGCCGTAGGCCGGTCATCGCGGCGCCGACCGCGGCGCCGACGTAGCCCATCTCGCTGATCGGCGCGTCGATCACCCGCTCGTCGCCGAAGCGCTCGTGCAGGCCCTTGGTGACGCGGAAGATGCCGCCCCCGGCGCCGACGTCGATGCCGAGCACGATCACCCGCTCGTCCTCCTCCAGGGCGAGCGCCATCCCTTCGCCGAGCGCGTCGATGTAACGCGCCTCGGGCTTCACCTCACTCGCCGTAGACATCGGCGTAGGCCTCCTCCAGCTCGGGCGGCGGCAGTTGCCGCGCGCGCTCGATCGACGCTTCGACCCGGGTCGAAGCCTGGTTCTCGATCTCGTCCAGCTGCTCGGCGGCGACGCCGGTGCCGAGCAGGCGGGTGCGGGAGACGACCAGCGGGTCGCGCTCGCGCCAGGCGGTCGCCTCGTGCTCGGGCTTGTAGGGCTGGGCGTCGCCCTCGTAGTGGCCGTGCCAGCGGTAGGTCTCGGCCTCGATCAGGAAGGGCCCGGCGCCTTCGCGGCAGCGCGCCGCCGCGGCCAGGGCCAGCTCGTTGACGGCGAGGACGTCGTTGCCGTCGACCGTCTCGGACTCGATCCCGTAGGTCGCGGCGCGATCGGCGACGCCCGGCACCCGGGTCATCCGGCGGCTGTCGCTGAACTCGGCGTAGATGTTGTTCTCGCAGACCAGCAGCGCCGGCAGGTCCCAGATCGCCGCCAGGTTGACGGCCTCGTGGAAGGCACCCTGGTTGACCGCGCCCTCGCCGAAGAAGGCAGCGGAGACCCGGCCCTGGCCGAGCAGCTTGCTCGAGAGCGCCGCGCCGACGCCGAGCGGCAGGCTGGCGCCGACGATCGCGTTGGCCCCCAGCACGCCCTTGGCGGGGTCGGCGATGTGCATCGAGCCGCCCTTGCCGTGGCAGATCCCCTCGCCGCGGGCGAACAGCTCGGCCATCATCGCCTCGACGTCCATGCCGCGGGCCAGGCAGTGACCGTGGCCGCGGTGGGTGGTGGCGACGTAGTCGCCGTCGGCCAGGGCGGAGCCGACGCCGGCGGCGACGGCCTCCTGGCCGAGCGAGGTGTGGACGAAGCCGGGGATCTCGCTGTCGCGGTAGAGCTCGGAGACACGCGTCTCGAAGGCCCGGATCAGCGCCATCGTGGCGAACAGATCGAACTCCTCCGTAGCAGTGCCCGAGGCGCTCCCTGCGGCGGTCTCGTTTGTGCTCATTGTCTCGCCAGTTTGCCAGACTGTCCGATTGTCAACTCCAAAAATGGGGATTGACATGGGAATCTCCCAACGAATACGATTTATAGTCTGACGATCGGGAAGTCGTCCCTGGAGGATGGAACGCGTGAGTACGGCTGTCGTGTTGCCCCAGATGGGGCTGGAGGTCACTGAGGGGCTGGTCACGGCCCTGACGGTTGCCGTGGGGGACGCGGTGGCCGAGGGTGACGTGATCGCCGAGGTGGAGACCGATAAGGCGATCGCCGAGGTTCCGGCGACGGTCGCCGGAACCGTGATCGGGATCGACGTCGAGATCGGTGAGACGATCGCCGTCGGCGCCACGATCCTCCGCCTCGGCGCCCCCGGCGAGGCGCCGACCGCGGCCGAGACCGCGCCCCCCGCCGCTGCGGCCGCGCCGGTGTCGGCCCCCGCCACCGGGACCAACGGCAGCG
>JAENWU010000145.1 GCA_016649905.1 Thermoleophilia bacterium | reverse complement strand
CGCTCGACCAACCCGCTGGAGCGGGTCAACCGCGAGGTCGGGCGCCGAAGTGACGTCGTCGGGATCTTCCCCAACGACGCTTCGGCGCTCCGGCTCGCCGGCGCCCTGCTGATCGAGCAAAGAGTCGAGTGGCTGGTTGCTCGCCGCTACCTGTCGGCGGAGTCGATCGCCCTGGCCCTCGAGGGCCAGGGCGACGAGGGCCGAGAGGAGGTACCGGCACTGCAAGCCGCATGAAGACGCCGACGAGGAGTTACACCACTACCGCCTACTTGACACTGTCAAGCGCGGTGACAACAAGCCGCCGACCTGCGAGCACGGCGAGTGGCGCTTCGCCGGGGCCGACTACAGCCGGAAGGCGACCAAGTGGCGGCGCCCGACAGGCGAGTGCCAGCCTGCCTCGCGGTGGGTCAAGGCCGACCGGCTGCACCCGCTGATCCCGCGCGAGACGCTGCGCTGGAAGTGAGCCATCCCGGTTTTCACGGGACTCCGAAAGGAGGACGTTCCGTCCTCCGGCAAGGAGAACCTCCGCGAATGCCAGCACCGAGGAAGTACCCCGAGGAGTTGAGGGAGCGAGGCGTCCGCCTCGCGCTTGAATCCGATCGCCCGATCGCCCAGGTCGCCAAGGACCTCGGGATCCAGCGCGAGTCACTGCGCCGCTGGGTCCGCCAGGCCGAGGCCGACGAGGGCAGACGGGCCGACCTGCTCACCAGCGATGAGCGAGAGCGACTGAAGGCCCTGGAGCGCGAGGTCAAGGAGCTTCGGCGCGCCAACGAGATCCTCAAGGCCGCCTCGGTTTTTTCGCCACCGAGCTCGACCCGCACCGACCGAAGTGAGCGCCTTCATCGAGGAGCGCCGCTCCGACTTCGGGGTCGAGCCGATCTGCAGCGCCCTGGGGGTGTCGGCCTCCGCCTATTACGAGCGCCGAAGCGGCCGCCGCTCGGCGCGGGCGATCTCCGACGAGCGCCTGCTCGCGAAGATCGAAGAGGTCCAGGCCGGCAGCTACCACGCCTACGGGTCCAGGCGCACCTGGAAGGAGCTTCTGCGCCGCGGCGAGACGGTCGCCCGCTGCACGGTCGAGCGGCTGATGACAGAGAACGGCATCCAGGGCGCCAAGCGGCGCGGGCGGCCCTGGCGCACCACGACGCCCGATCCCAAGGGCCGGCGCCGGCCCGACCTGGTGGAGCGCGACTTCACGGCGGTGCGGCCGAACGAACTGTGGGTGGCCGACTTCACCCACCTGCGCACCTGGGAGGGGCTCGTCTTCTTCAGCTTCGTGATCGACGTCTTCTCCCGCCAGGTCGTCGGCTGGCAGCTGGCCACCAACATGCGCACCGACCTCGTCCTCGACGCCCTGCGGATGGCGCTCGGCCTGCGCTCCCCCGGCGCCGACGTCGCCCTCGTTCACCACAGTGATCGCGGCAGCCAGTACACATCGGCCGAGTTCGCCCAGGCCCTCGACGACAACGACGTCCTCGGCTCCCTGGGCTCGACCGGGGATGCGTACGACAACGCCCTTGCCGAGAGCTTCGTCGACTCCTTTAAGACCGAGCTGGTCGCCGAACGAACCTGGCGCTCGGTCGCCCAGGCCGAGCTGGCGATCGTCGAGTGGGTTGCCTGGTTCAACCACGACCGCCTGCACTCCTCGATCGGCGACATCCCGCCGGTCGAGTTCGAGCAGCTCTACGCCGGGCGGGTCGCAGCCGACCCGCCGCCCGGCTGCGCTCGCCCTCCGGGCTCGCTCCGCCGGGCGGCGGTTGAGCAACCCGAACCCCTACCGAGTAGCGTCAAGTTGCAGGCCAACGAAGCCACATAAACCGGTCTCCGTGAGACTCGGGATGGTCCAAGCACCTCGGCGCCGTGGGCTTCGAGATAGAGGAGCAGGAGCGCTCAAAGTGGGGCATCGTCGAGCGGGTGCTGGCTCGAAAGCCGAGCGTTGGCTCAACCTAATCTCGCCCTCGGTACCGGTTCTATGGTGGCGCGATGGGTGACCTGATCGGCACCGTCGCCGAAGGCTTCGAACAGTCCTTCCTGATGGCGTATGAGGTGTGGTGGGCGCTGGTGCTCGGTTTTGCGATCTCGGCGATCGTGCAGGCTTGGGTACCGCGGGAGCGGGTCGAGGCGAGGCTGTCGGGAGGCGGACCAAAGCCCGTCGCCTGGGCGACCGGCCTTGGCGCTGCCTCCTCCTCCTGTTCCTACGCGGCGATCGCGATCGCCAAGTCGCTCTTCCAGAAGGGCGCCTCGGCGGCCTCGGCGCTGGCCTTCCAGTTCGCCTCGACCAACCTGGTCTGGGAGCTGGGTCTGGTGCTCTGGGTGCTGCTCGGTTGGCAATTCACCCTCGCCGAGTACGTCGGCGGGATCGTGATGATCGTGCTGATGGCGGCGACGCTGCGGCTCTTCGTCTCGCCGCGGCTGGAGGAGCAAGCGCGCCGCCACGCCCAGGACGCAGACACCGGCCACCAGCACCACATGGCCGGGGAACGGCTTGGCTGGCGCGAGCGGCTGACCTCGGCCTCGGCCTGGTCGGACGTCGCCCACAACTTCCGCGGCGATTGGCAAATGCTGTGGAAGGAGATCTCGATCGGGTTCCTGCTCGCCGGCTTCATCGGCCTGCTTGGCGACGATTTCTTCAACAGCCTCTTCATCAGCGACGCGCCAGGCTGGCTGAACGCGGTCGAGAACGTGATCATCGGCCCGCTGATCGCCGTGCTCAGCTTCGTCTGCTCGATTGGCAACATCCCGCTTGCCGCCGTGCTTTGGTCGGGCGGTATCTCCTTCGCCGGGGTGATGGCCTTCATCTTCGCCGACCTGATCGTGCTGCCGATCATCGCCATCTACCGCAAGTACTACGGCTGGGCCTTCGCCCTGCGGATCACGGCGCTGATGTTGGTGACGATGATCGTCGCGGCACTAGCCGTCGATGGTCTGTTCAGTGCCTTCGGCCTGATCCCGACCGGACCGCGGCCCAGCCGCGAGGACATATTCGGCTCGGTCCAGCTTGACTACAAGCTGGTGCTCAATGTCCTGGCGACGGTCCTCTTCGTCGCCCTGTTTTGGCTGACCTCGCGCCGAGGAGTGACCGATCCCGTTTGTGGGATGAAGGTCGACCGGGCAAAGGCGATCCGCAAGGAGTTCGATGGAGAAGCCTTCTACTTCTGCTCTGAGCACTGCCTACGCACCTTCGAGGATGAGAACTCGACGTCAATCGCCCCGTAGGGCGGCTGCGGCGTCCAATTCGGTGCGGGTCTCGTCGAGGCCTGTTGGGGGTTTACGCGGGGCGCGCGGCATGTCGACAAGCACCCACAGCCCCGAGGCGGCGGTGAGGCCGGCCACGAGTCCAATCGCGCCGCCGTAGCCGAGGGCGTCCGAGGCGATCCCCGCGATTAGCGCGCCGAGCGCGTAGCCCATGTCCCGCCAGAAGCGATATACGCCGACCACCGGGGCGCGGGCGAGGGGGGAGACCGCGTCGGACATCGCGGCGATCAGCGTCGGGTAGACCAGCGCGGTCCCGAGACCCAGCAGGGCTGCCGCTCCGGCGGCGACGGGGATGGCGCCGTTGCTGAGCGCCAGCACCACGAGCGCCCCCGCCTGGACAAACATGCCGGCCACGATCAGCGGCTTGCGCCCGATGCTGTCCGACCAGTAGCCGGTGGCGATCTGCGAGACGCTCCAGACGCCGGGATAGATCGCGGCGACCAGTCCGACCTCGGCGACCCCGGCGCCGTGAGCGGCCAAGAACAGCGGCACCAGCCCCCAGGCGAGGCCGTCGTTGAGGTTGTTGACGAGACCCGCCTGCGAGCAGGAGCGCAGGGCCGGCACGCGGTAGGTGGCCTGCGCGAACGCTTCCCGCAGCCGCGGCGGGGTGCCGTCGGCGTCGGGGTGGTGGCGCTCCTGCTCCAGGACGACGTGGGCGCCGGTGTCGCGGACGAACAACACCGAGATCAGGAACGCGGTCACGGCGATTGCGGCTCCGCCCACGATGACGACGTCGCGGGCGGCGAACTGGGTCGCGAGCCAGCCGCTCAGCCCGGCCGCGAGCGCGACGCCGCCGTAGCCGGCCGCCTCGTTCAGCCCCAGGGCGAGGCCGCGGCGCTTGGGGCCGACGAGGTCGATCTTCATCACCACCGTCATCGACCAGGCGAGCCCCTGGTTGACGCCGAGCAGGACGTTGGCGGCGACGATCCAGCCCCAGCTCGGCGCGACCGCGATCAAGACCGGCACCGGCAGGGCCACCGCCCAGCCGGCGATCAGCAGCCGCCGCCGGCCGGCGCGCTGGGCCAGCGCGCCGGCGCCAAGGTTGGTCAGCGCCTTGACCAGCCCGAAGGCGACGATGAACGACAGCACCGCGACGTTGGAGGTGAGGTGGAAGTCATCGCGCCCGATCAGCGGCAGCGTCGAGCGCTCCAAGCCGACCATCGCGCCGACGAAGGCGTTGACGGCGACCAGCAGCGAGAATTGCGGCAGGTTCTCGCGCAGCCCGAGTTCGACGCGACGGGCGCTCACCACAACCTCAGGGGTTGGCGACCAGCCGGCGGCCGGAGCGGTTGGCGGCGACGATCGCAGCCTGCTGCTCGGGGGCGGGTGGGATGTCCTTGGTCAGGGCGACGACGAACTCCTCCTCTGAGGAGAACTGCAGAGCGGCGTTGTGGCGCCGCTCGAAGCCGACGGTCGAGATCGGGTTGGCGGAGAGGCCGCGCCCGCAGACCGAGCCGGAGTAGTGCGAGGGGTAGAGCACCAGGTGGTCGGGCAGCGCCAGCAGTCGCTCCGTCAGCGATCGGTACAGCGTCCGCGCCATCTCCTCGACGGTGTGCTCTCCGCCAGCGTGCAGGTCGGGTCGCCCGGCGTCCCCGACTAGGAGCGCGTCGCCGGTCAGCACCAGCCAGGGCTCGTCGCCGCGCCGCCGGTCGGTGACGAGGTAGGCGTGGTGCTCCAGCGCGTGCCCCGGCGTCGCGACCGCCTCGATCTCGGTGTTGCCGAGCTTGACTACCTCGCCGTCGGCGAGGGCATGATGGTCGAACTCGACTCCGGCGCCGGCCGGTAGGTAGGCGCGGGCGCCGGTGCGCTCGACCAGCGCCGGCAGCCCGGAGACGTGGTCGGCCTGCAGGTGCGTGTCGAGGACGGCGACGATCGGGAGCCCCTGCGACCCGGCCAGGGCGACATAGTCGTCGACCAGGTCGACGTGCGGATCGACGACCGCGAGCTGTCCGTGACTCGCGCAGCCGAGCACGTATGAGGCGCATGCCGTCTCGTCGTTGAGGAGCTGCCGGAAGAACATGTGAGCCTCCAGATCCGAATCGTCGCCAGGGCCTTGACAAGTTATCAAGTATTCTATTGAATAACAAAGCATGGCTTCCGGTGACGCAAAGCAGACCCTGTTCGAGGCGATCGCGCTGATGGGCAAGGCTTTCGCCAGCCCGCGTCGACTCGAGCTCCTCGACCTGCTCGCGCAGGCGCCTCGCGGCGTCGAAGAACTCGCCGAGCAGAGCGGGCAGTCCGTCGCCAACGCCTCCCAGCACCTGCAGGCGCTGCATCTGGCGGGGATGGTCACGCGGACTCGCGAAGGCACGCGAATCCGCTACGCGATCGCCGGTGAGGAGGCCCTGCGCATCTGGCTGGCTCTGCGCGATGCCTCCGCGGCGGGCCTGGCCGAGGTGGAGCGGGCCGCGCACGATTACCTCGGCGAGGACGTCGAGACGATCGGCCGTGAGGAGCTGCGCGAGCGGCTGGCTCGCGGCGACGTCGTCCTGGTCGACGTACGTCCGGCCGAGGAGTACGCGGCCGGGCACATCGAGGGCGCCAAGTCGATCCCGATCGACGAGCTCGACCAGCGCCTCGAGGAGCTTCCCGATGACCGCGAAGTCGTCGCCTACTGCCGCGGGCCGTTCTGCGCCTACGCCCACGAGGCCGTCAGGCAGCTGAATGCGAGAGGCCGCAACGCCAGTCGTTTGGAGGACGGCTGGCCCGAGTGGCGCCTGGCCGATCTCAGCCCGCAGACCCCCTAACGGAAGGACGCCCCATGACCACGACCGAACGCCATCTCGACACCGCCGATCTCACCGAGCGGGTCAAGGGCATGTACCAGGAGGTCGCCCTGCATCCCGACCACGATTTCCACTTTGAGACCGGGAGGCCGCTGGCCGAGCGGCTCGGCTACCCGGCCGCCGACCTCGACCGCATCCCGGCCGCGGCGATCGACTCCTTCGCGGGCGTCGGCTACTTCCTCGACCT
>JAENWU010000189.1 GCA_016649905.1 Thermoleophilia bacterium | reverse complement strand
CGACGAGGACCGGGTTGGTGGCGGCGTCGAGCTGCTCGGCGAGGGCGCGCACCGCCTCCGGGTCGGCGACGGCGCGGCCGCTGACGCGGCGCTCGATCGCGGCCCGGGCGTCGGCCTCGTCGACCTCGGCGTCCCAGTCGTCCATCGAGATCGAGACGAAGACGGGGCCGCGCGGCGGCAGCGCCGCCAGATGAGCACCGTGGGCGAGGGCGAGCGGCACGTCCTGCGCCCGCGGCGGCTCGAAGGACCACTTGACCAGCGGGTGCGGCATCCGCGTCGCGTCGCGGTTGGTGAGGTTGGCCTGAAGGGTGATCTGCGCTCGCGCCTGCTGGCCGGCGGTGACCAGCAGCGGCGAGTGGTTGGCCTGGGCGTTGAAGATCGCTCCCATCGCGTTGCCGACCCCCGGCGCGGTGTGCAGGTTGACGACGGTGGTGCGGCCGGAGGCCTGGGCGAAGCCGTCGGCCATCCCGACCACGACCGCCTCCTGCAGGCCGAGCACGTAGTTGAAGTCGGCCGGGAAGTCGGCGAGCATCGGCAGCTCGGTCGAGCCGGGGTTGCCGAAGATCGTCGTCATTCCGTGGGCGCGGAAGAGGTCGAAGGATGCATCTCTGACTGCGGGCATTCGCAGCAGCCTACCCTCGATTTAAGCCCCCCCGGTGGTCGTGTCGATACCCGGAGGGTGATTCGGTACGTAGCCATCCTCTGCGTCGCGGCTCTGTGCCTGGCCGGTGGCGCCGCCAGCGCGGTCGCCGCCGAACCGCCGCCGAGCGAAACCCGGCTCGCCTACGCGACCGGCGAGATCGTGCCGATCCCCGCCTCGATCCCGCACGAAGAAGGCGACATGGTCGACCGGCGGATCCTGCCGGACCTGCGCTGGATCGCCCAGCGCTACCCGATCTACGTCACCGACGGCTACTCCGGGCCGCTGCCCAACGGCGAATACGCCGGCTGCCACGGCTGCCACACCCGCGGCTCCGACCACTACAACGGCCTCGCCGTCGACATCGTGCCGCTCGAACCAAGCCCGCGCTGCGACGCCAAATGGACCGCGATCACCCGCCTCGCCCTCTGGGCCGAGCCGAGTCAGAACCACCCGGTCCTGCCCTTCCGCTGGGTCGGCTACGACGGCGACGTCGGCCACGGCTGCGGCCATCACCTCCACCTTTCCTGGAACCACGCCGCGGCGCGCCCGTTCCAGCTCGCCGAATGGGTCGAAGTCTTCCCCGTCCCCGGCCTCGAATCGAGCAAGAAAACGCGGACCAAAAAGGTTCCGAAAGCGCCCCGCGGCCCCAGCGGCGGCATCTCCCAGGCCCCCACCGGCGGCCTCTCCCCCCGCGGCACCGGCGACTGAGCCACCCGCCCGGGGTGTCTGAGCTTAGGGCCCCATAGGAGGCCGTTAGCTCAGACACGTCCCTAGGATGGGGGCGATGGGTGCCCGAAAGCTGATCGCGTTCGCCTGCTTGGCGGCGCTCGCCTTCGCCGGCTGTGGCAGCCGCGGGGACGACGTCGAGACGCCGGTCGCCTGCCTCGAAGGGGCCCAGGCCTACGTCGGCGCCCTCGGCAACGCGCCCGGCAAGGTGCTGCTGGGGGGCGAGACGCCGATCGGCGACTGTCTGGCCGAGAACCAGGACGCCGGCGAGCTGGCGAGCGTCGGCGAAGCGATGATCACCGCCGCCACCGAACTGAACGCCGAGGCCCGCGCCGACCCGGGTGGCCAGTCGACCCTCGAGCTCGGCTACCTGATCGGCGCCGTCGAACGCGGCGCCGAGAAGACCGAAGGCATTCATGCCGACCTCGTCCGCCGGCTCGTCGTCGCCGCTCGCTTCGCCCCCGGCGGCGAAGTCCTCTCCCCCGCCTTCCTCGCCACCTACAAGGAAGGCTTCGACGCCGGCCGCAACGGTGGCTGGCTGCCCGATTCCTGATCCCGCGATCGGGACGTCTCCGATAGGCTGGCGAACGACTCGCGGCGTGGGGAACTCCGGTGAGAATCCGGGGCTGACGCGCAGCGGTATGGGTGACGACTGACTTGTAGTCCCACTGGGCCGAGCTGGCCCGGGAAGGGTGGTCAGGAGGACGATCCCGAGCCCGAATATCCGGCCGAGAGTCGCAATGAGGTTCGCCTCGCGACTAGGCGGCCGGCTCACTCGCCACGTGTGCGTGCGTCGCCGCCCCTGAAAAAGGAGACGGCGATATGACGCCAAGCAGCAAATCCCTACGACGGCCCCTGCACGCTCTCTGTGCACTGGCCCTGACCCTGGCGGCGACGGTCGCCTGCAGCGGCAGCGCCGCTGCCTACGTGACGCCGGCCGCGGCCGAGCACGCCGCCCAGCGCGGCGCCAACTGGTTCCTGACCAGCCAGCAGCAAACGGGTGAACTCAGCAGCGATTGGGCGATGACGGCATTGGCCGCGACCGGGGTCAACGCCGCCGATGTCCGCACCGGGCTCACCGACCCCAGCGCCCAGGACTTCTACCTGGGCGAATGGCAGGCCAGCGGCGCCGGCACCGATGCCGCTCGTGGGATCCTCGCCGGGGTCGCCGGCGGGATCCAGACCTCGCGGCTCTCGACCGCGACCGATACGACCAAGAGCAACCTCGTCGCCCGCTTGGCGGAACTGTTCGACGGCACCCAGATCGGTTCCACCGGGCTGCTCAACGACGACATCTTCGGCGTGCTGGCGCTGCACCACGCCGGGGCACCGCCGGAGCTGCTGCGCCGGCTCGTCGACTACCTGCGCACGAAGCAGCTGGCCGACGGCGGCTGGAGCTGGAACGCTTCACCGGGCGCCAGCGCCGACATCGACATGACGGGATCGGCGATCGCCGCCTTCTGCGCGGCGGGAGTTGGCGTCGAGGACCCCGACCTGCAGCAGGCGCTCGGCCTTCTGCACTCCGCCCAGGACCCTGCCACCGGCGGCTTCCTCGCCCCGCCCCCGTTCGGGGTCGGCGTCAACACCGACACCACCGCCTGGGTGGCGAGCGGCCTGGTCCAGTGCGGGATCGACCCGCAGGGCCTGGAATGGACCACCGCGCAGGGCAAGAACCCGCTCGACTACCTGGTCTCGATGCAGCGGCCCGACGGCCACTTCGACTGGACCGCGGACTACGCGGGTGGCGCCTTCGAGACGTTCAGCTCCGTGCGGCCGCTGGTCGGCGCGGCCTTCTCGAGCACGCCGCCGGCGCGGTTCGACGGCGTCAGCCCGGCGGTGCGGCCGGCGGCGACGGTCGCGGACGGGACGACGGTGCCGATCACGCTGGTGATCGACCACGGCCCCGGCGCCGACGACGTCCGCATGTGCCGGGTCGACGTGGCCTCGGGGTCGAGCCTGGGCGAGGTCCTGGCGGCAGCGGAGTCGGCGTCGACGCCAGCTGGCTGCGTCGTCGGGTTCACGCTCGGTGCCGGCGATGACGG